>VAYD01000281.1:1411-5159 GCA_005883905.1 Actinomycetota bacterium | reverse complement strand
GGTTCGTCCCCTAGCAAGCCGGCCGGGGACACACAGGCCGCGCCGACACAGCCGACGGCCACCAAAGGCGGTGACCGCGACGCGGTCGGCGGCGCTGTCGCGGAAGTTCGTCTCGCACCGGTACAGCTTCCGCGTCACGCTTCCCGAGGGCTGGTCCGCAAAGGACGCGCTGGTCGCTTGGAACGGCACCAAGCTGCAGGGACTCGATTCAGGCCAGTTCGCGAATTTCAATGACTCGACGACCGGCCGCGCGCTGGTCGCCGCCGCCGCACAGGTACCGAAGGGGATGCGGCTGGCCCAGTGCACCTCCCGTCTGCGGAGATCCCTCGCCGGTCGAGGAGACGACGCTCGGCGGCGAGCCGGCTCTGGCCTGGACAGCGACATGCAGCGATGGGTTTGACGTCAAGAAGCTCGCCGCCCTCCACGGAACCCGCGGCTACATGCTCTTCCTCGCGTCGCCGACGGCTCGCAACGATGCCGAGGACGGGCGCGTCTTCGACTCGATCCGGCGGTCGTTCAGGTTCACGCAGCCTGCGAGCGCTCAGCCACAACGGTGAAGCTCGTAAACGTCACCGCTCCGAAGGACGTGATCAGCGCGACGTCGATGGCGTCGCGCCACGTCCGACGGCAACGCGGGCGCTGCGCGGCGCGTTGTTGCGGGCATCGAAGCACCGCAGCATCGGGCATGATCGGTCCATGCTCGTGATCAGCCGCGACGAGGTGCGGGCGCTACTCGACCTCGATGCGCTGATCGACGCGCTTGCGGTGGCAATGTCCGACCTGAGCGCCGGGCGCGCCTCGGTGCCGACCCGGATCGGGGCATCCGCACCCGAGCGCGACGGCATCCTCGCGGCGATGCCGGGCTACGTGCCCTCGCTGGGGGCTTTGACCGCGAAGCTGGTGACGCTGTTTCCTCACAACTCGGATCTGCCGACCCATCAGGCGGTGATCCTCTCGTTCGATCCGCAGACCGGCCAGCCGATCGCGTTGATGGACGGCACCGAGATCACCGCGGTGCGCACCGGCGCCGGCTCTGCCCTGTCGGCGCGGCTGCTCGCGCGCGAGGATGCGTCGGTGCTCGCGATCCTGGGAACGGGTGTGCAAGCCCGGTCGCACGCCCGGGCGATGGTGCGGGTGCGCCCGATCCGCGAAATCCGCGTGGCGGGGCGCGATCCGGCGAAGGCGAGGGCGGTCGCAGACGAGCTCAGCGACCTCGGCGCGGACGTGCACGCGACGGCCTCCTACGAGGAGGCGTCGCTCGGCGCCGACATCGTGTGCGCGACGACCCATGCGCCGGATCCAGTCGTGCGGCGTGCGTGGCTGAGCCCGGGCGCCCATGTCACCTCGGTCGGCTTCAACCCCAACGGACGCGAGGTGGACGACGAGACCATCGTGGACGCGTCCGTGTGCGTCGAGTCGCGTGCCGCGATCCTGGCGCCACTGCCTGCGGGCAGCAACGACCTGATCGAACCGATCCGCGCGGGCGTCATCGGCGAGGACCACATCCAGGCAGAGATAGGGGAGCTCGTCCTCGGCAGCCGCGCAGGGCGCACGTCGGACGAGCAGACCACGCTCTACAAGTCGGTCGGCGTGGCCGTGCAGGACGCCGCCGCGGCGTCGCTCGTGCTCGCTGCCGCGCGCGAGCAAGGCGCCGGACGCGAGCTGGAGATCTGACGTGAGCCGCCGCGATCTCACGCACTTGATGACGGCTCTGGCCGACGCCTCGCACGCCCAGGCCGGCGTTGGAGTGCCGGTCGCCGTACTGGACGATGCGATCGGGCGCGGGCGCGACGACATGCGCACGCCGCTGAACCTGGCGTCGCTGGAAGCTGATGGGCTCGCGGAGCGCCTCGAGGACGGGACCTGGGCGCTGACCGAGGCCGGCATCGAGAAGATGCGCGAGGACGAAGAGCTGTCATGACGTCGAAGACCGACTTCTGGCTGAGGCGGCGCCGCGATGCGCCGGCGCCGCTCCGCTCAGCACCAGCGGCGTTACGGTAGGCGCGTGGTGGCTGTTGCCTGGTTGCGCAGCCGCGATCCCGGGTTCGCGGCATTGCGACGCGCGTCGCGGTCGGCGATCGTCATGCCGGCCCTGTTTGCGCTCGGTGTGAAGGTCATCGAGAACCCGACGGTCGCGACCTTCTCGGCATTCGGAGCCTTTGCGATGCTGCTCCTGGCCGACTTCCGCGGCGCGATGCGCGATCGTCTGCGCAACCAGATCGCCCTGGCGGTCGCGTGCGGGGCGCTGATCGCCATTGCGACGCTCGTCTCGCAGACGAGCTGGCTCGCAGCCGTGGCGATGGCCGTCGTCGGTTTCGGCGTGCTGTTCGCCGGCGTCGCCAGCTCCGTCCTCGCCGGCGCCACCCAGACGCTGCTGCTCGCCTTCATCCTGCCCGTGTCCCTCGCCGCCCCCGCGGCGGCGATCCCCGATCGGCTCGCCGGATGGGGCCTCGCTGCCGCATGCTCGCTGCCGGCGATCCGATGGATGTGGCCGGCACCGGAGCGCGACCCGGTCCGCAGCGGTGCCATCGACGCGTGCCGCGCGCTGGCGGCGCGGCTGAGAGGTGAGACCGAGAACGCCGCAGCAGCGTCCAAGGACGCGATCGACGCGCTCCACGCCACGTTCTTCGCGACGCCGTTTCGCCCCACTGGGTTGAGCACCAGCGCGCGCGCCGTGGTGCGGCTGGTGGACGAGCTGCGCTGGCTCGACGAGATCGTCATCCACGCGGCCCCGCAGTCGCGCGCCCGCGCCGCGCGACGGGACGTGTGCGCGATCTGGGATGCCGCTGCGCGCGTCCTCGAAGTCACCGCCGACATGCTCGGCCGCCCTGAGCGAGTGCCGGCCAAGACCCTCCAGGAGGCGCTCGCGGACTTGAGCGACGCTCGCGCGCGCCTCGAGCGCCTGAGCACGGTCGCACTGCCCTCCGACCCGCGGACCGTCGTCTCATCGCTGGACCCGAGCTTCCGCGCGCAGGAGCTGAGCTTCGTCGTCGGCCAGATCGCGGCGAATGCAAGCGTCGCGGCCGCCGCGGAGCGCAGGACGTGGCTCCAACAGCTGCTGGGCCGCTCGCCGGCCGGGTTCCCCACGGCACTGACCGCTGCACAGGAGCGCGCGAGCGCCCACCTCGGGCGCCAGTCGCTGTGGCTGCGCAACAGCCTGCGCGGCGCAGTCGGGCTGGGCATCGCCGTCCTCGTAGCCGATCTGAGCAGCGTTCAGCATTCCTTCTGGGTCGTCCTCGGCACGCTGTCCGTCCTGCGCTCCAACGCGCTCATGACCGGCCAGAACGTCCTGCGCGCGATCGGCGGCACGGCCGCCGGGCTCCTGATCGGCGGAACGCTCGTGTGGCTCGTCGGGACGAACATCACGGCGCTTTGGCTGCTGCTGCCCGTCGCGGTGCTGTTCGCCGGCGTCGCGCCGGCTGCGATCTCGTTCGAGGCGGGCCAGGCGGCCTTCACGCTCACCATCCTCATCCTGTTCAACATCCTGCAGCCGACCGGCTGGAGCCTCGGCCTCGTGCGCATCGAGGACGTCGCCGCGGGTTGCGCGGTCAGCCTGCTCGTCGGCCTGCTCCTGTGGCCGCGTGGCGCCGCCGCGGCGCTCGGCCGGTCCCTGTCGCAGGCCTATCGCGACAGCGCCGCCTATCTGTCCGCAACGGTTGCCTACGGCGTCGGGCGCTGCGACGCGGGCGCGCCCGGACGCCCCGAGCCGACCGAGGAGGCCCTGCGCGCCGCCGCGTCGTCGCGGAGG
>VAYD01000281.1:0-1367 GCA_005883905.1 Actinomycetota bacterium | reverse complement strand
CGCGGCTATCTCGGCGAGCGCGGAGTCAGGCCGGTGCCGCTGGCCGAGATCACGCGTCTCGTGACCGGCGTCGCCGGGCTGCGGCTCGCGGGCGATGCCGTGCTCGAGCTGTGGCGCGGCGACAGCGCGACTGCCGGCGAGCGCGCTGCGGTCCGGCAGGAGCTGGCGCAGGGCGCCGAGCGCGTTGCGGGCTGGTATGGCGAGTTCGCCACCAGCCTCGTCGATGGGCACGTGGTCCCTCAGCCTCTGCCTGCCGACGAGGTCGCGAACGGCCGCCTTGTCGACGCCGTCAGCCACGACCTGCGCGACGAGGCCGGGGAGGCGACCGCGACCGCGGTGCGGGTGCTGTGGACCGGCGACCACCTCGACGCCGCGCGTCGCCTGCAGGACATGCTCGTCGTTCCGGCGCGCGAAGCCGTCGAGCAGCACGCCCTCGCCTGACGCGTCACGTCGACACCTGGGCCGGGAGCGTGATGACCCAGATCAGCGTTCCCAGGAAGAGCACGCAGCCGATGCCGAGCACCCATGCCCGCGCGCGCTCGGTCTGCAGCTTGCTGCTGATCCCGGCGAAGAAGAGTGCGGTGGCGAAGAGCACCACGGCCAGCATGAAGTTGTCGGCGTGCTGGTTGGCATCCTTGGAGCGGTCCGACTGCGCGGCTGCGGCCGTCTCGAGGTGGTCCGCCTGCGTCTGTGATTGGAGGCGGTACTGCGGCATCGCGAAGGGCGTCTCCGGCGCGGACGGGTTCGTGAGCGGCCGCGCCGCGAGCCACGCCGCGAACGCAGGCTTGAACTCCTCGCGGAAGCGCGTGCTGTAGAAGCGCGCGAGCGCCGGATGACGCTCCGCCCGCGCGTTCAGCCATGCCGTGAAGGTCGCCACATCGATCTGCACCTGGCGGCTGGCAAGCGCGGCCGACCGGTTCTCGGCGATCCGGGTGGCGGTCGCCTTGCTGGTCGCCAGCGACTGCTCGCCGGTCCACTGGCGCGACTGGTAGGCGGCCCACGCGGTCGCCACGCCGGCCACCGCAAGCAAGATCGTCGACAGCAGCTCGAGGCGCTTGTGGGTCATCGCATCCCGCTGTGGGATGCTGCGCCCGTGGCCGACGAACTCCTCCCGAGCGAGTCACGCTGGCCACCGATCATCGCCGTCGTGCTCTTCATGGCGCTGAACGTCGCGCTGCGGATCTGGCTGCCGCGCGAGGGAGCGTCGCGCGTCCCGTTGGTGGTGATCATCGAGGCCATCTTCCTGGTGGCGCTGATCACGGGCAACCCAACCGGCGTGACGGAGCGCCGCCGG
The DNA here is from genome assembly GCA_005883905.1 of Actinomycetota bacterium. Classification (GTDB taxonomy): domain Bacteria; phylum Actinomycetota; class Thermoleophilia; order Solirubrobacterales; family Solirubrobacteraceae; genus AC-49. The sequence continues at coordinate 73 of VAYD01000281.1, read as the reverse complement.
CTGCGCCGTTTCGCGCTTGTCCTCGTCGGCCTGTTGGTGGCCGGAGCGCTGTGGGAGACGACGCTGCTGGTCG
>VAYD01000280.1 GCA_005883905.1 Actinomycetota bacterium | reverse complement strand
AGCCGTAGAAGAAGCGCACGTTGTGCGCCGCCGGCCAGGCGAACCCGGCGACCACGGCGGCGAGCAGCGCGCCGATGACGAGCGTCGTGCGCACGCGCCGGAACTCGGCGAGCGCGACGGCGACGAGCGGCACGAGCGCCAGCGGCAGGTAGTACGCCATCCGCAGGTAGCCGAGCGGGAGGTGCACGATCCAGGCGTATGCGCCCGCGATCGTGAACGCGAGCATCGCGAGCAGCGGGATCAGCGCGTGGTCGCGCGCGACGCGCCGGATCGCGACGACGAGCGCGATCACCGCGACCGCCGTGAATACCAGCGAGAGGTCCTTCGCCGTGTGGACCACCGGCAGCTTGGACGCCTCGTAATCCGCGTACGAAAGTGTGCCGCCGAACGTGCGCTGGCGCTCGATCAGGTCGTACGCGACGCCGCCGCGCCGCCCATCCGCCGCAGGTCGCCGAGCACGAACGCGGTCGCGACCATGATCGCCAGCGCGCCGAGGCCGACCAACAGGGACAACCGGTGCGTCGCCGCCAGCGCGATCAGCGTCAGCCCGAAGCCCGTCGTCTGCGCCAGCGGCAGCCGGTCGCCGACGAACAGGCACGCGCTGTAGAGCAGCACGAGCAGCAGCATGCTGAGCGCCGCCAGGTTCGGCAGCCCGTGCCAGCCGAGGATGTCCTGGCTGATCGGCAGCACCGCCCACAGCAGCGCCCCGACGACGCCCGCCGCCGGACCCCACAGCGAGCGCACGAAGACGAACGTCGTGAGGATCGCGATGACCGCGAAGACCCAGATGCCGTGGACCAGGACCGTCGCGCTCTGGCCCCCGAGCACGAGAAACGCGCCGTAGATCGCCGGGACGCCCGGGTCCTCGCGGAACGGCACGCCGAGCATCCAGAACGGGTTGTCGATCAGCAGCGACTTGTGGTTGCGGATCTCGTCGGCGTAAAGCACGTACTTCGCCCAGTCGTTGCCGGGCACCGGCGAGCCCCTGATGACTCGCCCCTCGAGGATCACGCCGGCGAGCACGGCGAGGAGCAGCCCGGCGGCGACCAGCGCGTCCTCGCGGCGCAGGCGCAGCGCCGGCTCGGGCCGACCGGGCAGCGCCAGCCCGACGCCGACGAGCGCGGCCTCCACCAGCCGGATCACCAGCCCGTCGAGCGAGAGCCCGATGCTCGCCACGGTGATGAGCGCGACCGACGAGGCGACGAACCCGAGCGCGGGCGCCGCCGCGAGCGCCGTGACGAGGTCGCGCCGCGCGCGCTCGGGCAGCAGCGGCAGCAGCGCGAGCCCCGGCGCGACCAGCAGCACGATCGCCGCGAGGAGCGGCGCATGGCCGCCGAGCAGCGCGATCAGCGCCTCGACGACCACCGCTGCCGCACCTGCGAGGGCGAGGGGACGCGTCTGTATGGTCCTGGCGGCTATGACTCGGTTCGGGGTCGGACTCGCGAGCGTCCTGATGTGCGCCGTCCTCGCCGCACCGGTCGACGCCCAGGGGGCGGGCAACGGACTATACGAGCCGTTCCCCACGGTGGGAGCGCGCAAGCGGGCCGAGCGCTTCATCAACCGCTACCGCACGCCGGCCACGCACGTCTCGCGCAGCGAGCTCGATCGCGGCTCGTTCACCGGCGCCGCGCTGAAGCCCGCGCCCGCCGGCGCCGCGACCGCGCGCGCGATCGACCCCGGCGGCTCGGACGCCTGGATGGTCTGGGTCGCCCTCGGCGGGCTGATCGCCGCCTGCGCGGTCCCGGTGCTCCGCCGCCGCGAGTGAGCCGCCCGGTCAGGCTGCTGATCGTGCTGGCGATCGCCGGCGGGCTGATCGCGCTCGCCGTCGCGCTGACCGGCGGCAGCGACAGCGCGCCGCAGCCGGCGGCCGGGCCGCCGCCCCCTCCACCCGCGGACTTCGTCGGGATCATCCCGCCGGGCATCGCGTCGATGAACGGCGCGCAGCTGAACCGCAACCTCGACATCGCCAAGGACCTGCACGTCGGCCTGCTGCGCCAGACGTTCGACTGGGCCGACATCGAGCGCACGCCGAAGCGCTTTCACCCACTTCGCGCGCTACGACGCCCTCATGCGAGCCGCGGCACAGCGCGGCCTCGAGGTCATGCCGGTCCTGTTCAACCCGCCGGGCTTTCACACCTCCGGCCCGCCGCGGCCGAGCTGGCGCGGCACGTTCCCGCCGCGGCGCCCTGCCGACCTCGGCGCGTTCGCGGTCGTGCTCGTCCGCCGCTACGGCCCGGACGGCAGCTTCTGGAAGGGGCACCCCGAGCTGACGCCCGTCCCGATCCGCACCTGGCAGGTCTGGAACGAGCCGAGCCTCCCGGTCTACTGGCCGACCGGCCCGGACCCGAAGGCCTACGCGCGCCTGCTCGCCGCGACGGGGAAGGCGATCAAGTCGGTGGACCCGGGCGCCACGATCGTCAGCGCCGGGATCCCGCAGTCGCGCATCGGCGTGCCGTTCGGCCGCTACGTCGAGGGCCTGTACCGAGCCGGGGCGAAGGGCTCGTTCGACGCGCTGGCGATCCACCCCTACGCGCGTGACACGGCGGGGGTCATCGCCGCGATCGTGCAGGCGCGGCGGATCATGGACCGCCACGGAGACCACTCGCCGATCTGGGTCACCGAGGTGGGATGGGCGTCCGGCGGGCCGCCGAGCGACTTCACCGTCGGGCCACTCGGGCAGGCGCAGCGTGTGCGCTCGACGCTGCTGGCCCTGAACGCCCGCCGGCAGGCGCTCGGGCTGCGCGGCATCGTGTACTTCGGCCTGCGCGACAGCCCGGTCTACCCCGGCGGCCACGACTTCTGGGGCCTGCACACCGGGCTGCTGCGGATCGACGGGTCGCGCAAGCCCGCGTTCGCTGCGTACGAGAAAGCTGCGCAGCGCCTCTCAATCACGGTACGCTCGCCCTAGCGCATGAAGCGTGCCTGTCCCCTGATCATCGCTGCGGCGCTGGCGCTCGGAGCTCCCGCCGTCGCAAACGCCAACGACTTCGCCGGCATCGTCGCCAACGACGTGTACTCCGGCAGCCTGTCCTACCAGGCGTCGCAGTTCGCTGCCCAGCAGTCGGCCGGCATCGGGATCATCCGCCAGACGCTGCCCTGGTCCGCTGTCGAGATCGCGCCGGGCAACTACGACTTCACGCCGTTCGATCGCTTCGTGCTCGGGGCGGCCCAGCACAACATCCGGGTGCTCCCGGTGCTGTTCGACCCGCCGAGCTTCCGCAGGCCCGCCGGCGCCAACAAGAAGTACACGCCGTTCCCGAAGTCCAACGACGACATGGCTCAGTTCGCCGTCACCGTCGTCCAGCGCTACGGGCCGGGCGGGACGTTCTGGAACTCGCACCCCGGGCTGGCCGACCTCTCGTTCAACGCCTACCAGATCTGGAACGAGCCGAATCTGCCGGTGTACTCGGGCGGCCACCCGAACGCCGCGGCCTACGTCGCGATGCTGCGCACGGTCGGCGCCGCGATCAAAGCGGCGCAGCCGGCCGCGGAGGTCGTGACCGCGGGGCTCCCCGACAGCCGCCTCTCGAAGCCCAACATCTTCAAGTACATCCAGCAGATGTACTCGGCCGGCGGCAAGGGGACGTTCGACACGCTCGGCGTCAACCCCTACGCGCCAACCGCCTCGAGCCTGATCTCCAAGCTCAAGAAGATCCGCGGGATCATGACCAAGAACGGCGACAGCGCGTCGAGCCTGTGGGTGACCGAGCTCGGCTGGTCGGACATCGGACCGGGATCCGCGTTCCGAGCCGGCAAGTCCGGTCAGGCCAAGCGGATCGGCCAGGCGCTCAAGGCGCTCAAGGCCAACCAGGCGACGCTCAAGCTGCGCGGCTTCTTCTACTTCGCCTGGAAGGACGGCGGCGTCTACAAGGGCGGCAAGGACTTCTGGGGCCTGCATACGGGCCTTTTGCGCAAGAACGGATCGCGCAAGCCCGCATTCGCGGCGTTCAAGAAGGCCGTCGCAGCGCTGTGAGCGAAGCTCCGGCGGCCATGAGCCGCCTCGAACGTCTCTTCCACGCGACCGAGGAAGAGAACCGCCGCGCTGTCCTGCGGATGCTGCCGTCCGGCCGCGGCGGCGCTCTGCTCGACGTCGGCACGCATGAGGGCGATTTTGCCGCGCGCGTCGCGCAGCGCGTCGGCGCGACCCGCGTGGCCGGGATCGACTTCGTCGCCGAGCACGTGGAGGCCGCCCGCGCGCGCGGGATCGAGGTCGTGTGCGCCAACATCGACGACGGCCTGCCGTTCGCCGACGAGGAGTTCGAAACGGTCCACGCCAACCAGGTGATCGAGCACGTGCGCCGCTCCGACGCGTTCATGCGCGAGGTCCGGCGCGTCCTCAAGCCCGGCGGCCTGGCGCTGATCTCGACGAACAACTTCTCGTCGTGGCACAACGTCGGCGCTCTCGCGCTCGGCTACCAGCCGATGCCCGCGCACGTCAGCGACGAGCTCATCCTGGGCAACCCGCTCGACCCGTTGCGCGGCCAGCCGCACGAGGACGGCCGCGCGCACCTGCGCCTGTTCACCGCCCGTGCGCTCACCGAGCTGTCCGTGGTCCACGGCCTCGAGCCGGTGCAGGTACGGACCGCCGGCTACTACCCGCTGCCGCCGCGGCTCGGCCGGATCATGGCGCGGATCGACAAGCTGCACGGCGCATTTCTGGTCGCGCTCGTGCGGCGACCGCTCTGAAGACGAGCTACCGTTGTTCGCATGGGTATGGATGCCCGGCGCCTTGGCCTGGTTGGCCTCACCGCTCTCGCCCTGATGGCGGCGGTCCCGTCGTTCGCGGCGGGGGCGCAGCAGTCGCGCAAGAAGGCGATCTGGGGCCCGGTGCGCGTCCACGGCGTGTCGCAGTTCCCGATCTACAAGCAACTCGGCGCCGGCATCTACATGATGCGGGTCAACTGGTGGACGGTGGCGCCGACGCGGCCCGCGCACCCGGCGGACCCGAACGACCCCGCCTACGAGTGGCCGGCGGAGGTCGACGACGCGATCGAGCAGGCCAAGCAGTACGGCATGCGGATCACGATGGAGCTCAGCGACACGCCCGGATGGGCGAGCGGGCATGACGGCGACCACCGGTGGGCGCCCAAGAAGTCCTCCGACTTCGCGGCGTTCGCGGCCGCGGCGGCCAAGCGCTGGCCGTCGATCCACCTCTGGCTGATCTGGCCCGAGCCGACCCAGAAGGCGAACTTCCAGCCGCTGATCTCCGAGCGTCGCGACAGGCCGCTGACGGCCAAGATGAAGCTCGGCCCGCACCGCTACGCGCAGATCCTCGACGCCTCCTACGGAGCGCTCAAGCGCGTCAGCCCGAAGAACCTCGTGATCGGCGGCAACACGTTCACGACCGGCGACGTGTCGGTGCTCAACTGGATCAAGAACCTGAAGCTGCCCAACGGCAAGCCGCCGCGGATGGACATGTACG
>VAYD01000279.1 GCA_005883905.1 Actinomycetota bacterium | reverse complement strand
AGCCGGCCGTCCTGATGAACGGCACGGTCCCGGCGTACCGTCCGATGCACCGCGGCAACGAGGGCACGGACGTCCTGCAGCTCGAGCGCGGCCTGTCGGCGCTCGGGTACGACCCCGGCGCGATCGACGGGACCTACGACGCGAGCACGGCAGCCGCCGTTCGCGCCTGGCAGGACGACCTCGGCCTCGACGACACGGGCGCGGTCGAGCTCGGACGGGTCGTGTTCCTGCCCGGCGAGCGGCGTGTGACCAAGCGGATCGCGGCCCCCGGCGGTCGCGCCGCCCCCGGGCCGGCGCTGACCACGACCTCGACCCATCGCGTGGTGACGATCAACCTCGACGCCGCCGACCAGCGCAGCGCCAAGGTCGGAGCGAGGGCGCCCGTGGAGCTCCCCGACGGGTCCATCGTCCCGGGGCGCGTCGAGAGCGTCGGGCGCGTGGCGACGGCAGCCTCCGGCCAGGACGGTGGCGGCGACCCGACGATCGAGGTGACCGTCAAGCTCACCTCGAAGCGCGGCCTCGGGCACCTCGATGCGGCGCCGGTGTCCGTGCGCCTTGCGCGCTCGCGCCGCCACCATGTGCTCACCGTCCCCGTGACGGCGCTCGTGGCGACCAAGGGCGGGAGCTACGCCGTCGAGGCCGTGCCCGCCGACGGCGGCACGCAGCTCGTGGCCGTCACGCCCGGCCTGTTCGCCGGCGGATACGTCGAGGTCGAGCCGCTGCACCGCGGCGCGCTGCGCACCGGCATGAAGGTGACGGTGCCGGCGTGAGCGCGGTCATGGCCCTCGACGAGGTCACGAAGAGCTACGCCGGCGGCGTCGACGCGCTGCGCGGCGTGTGGCTCGCGATCGAGAGAGGCGAGCTGCTCGCGGTCGTCGGACCGTCGGGCTCGGGCAAGTCGACGCTCCTGCACGTCATGGGCACGCTCGACCGGCCGACGAGCGGGCGCGTCGTCATCGACGGCGTCGAGGTGGGCGAGGCTTCCGACGCCGTCCTCGCGGGGCTGCGGTCGCGCGCGATCGGCTTCGTGTTCCAGCAGTTCTTCCTGCTCGACGGGCGCAGCGCGCTCGGCAACGTGGCCGACGGCCTGCTCTACACGGGGACCCCACAGCGCGAGCGCCGCCGGCAGGCCGCGGCGGCGCTCGAGCGCGTCGGCCTCGGCCACCGTCTCGAGCACCTGCCGAGCGAGCTGAGCGGCGGCGAGCGCCAGCGCGTCGCGATCGCGCGCGCGCTGGTCGGCACGCCGGCGATCGTGCTAGCCGACGAGCCGACCGGCAACCTCGACTCCCAGACCGGCGCCGAGATCCTCGCGCTGCTGCGCGAGCTCAACCGCCAGGGCACGACGATCGCGGTCATCACCCACGACCGCGAGCTCGCCGGCGCGCTGCCGCGGCGGGTGGCGATCCGCGACGGGCTCGTCGAGGCGGACGTGCGATGAGAAGCCGTCTGCTGTGGCGCGACGTTGCGGTCGTCGGCTCCGTGGGGCTGCGCACGCGGCGGCTGCGCGCGGCGCTCAGCGCCCTGGGGATCGCGATCGGCATCGCCTCGATGGTCGCGGTGCTCGGGATCAGCGAATCCTCGAAGGCCGACCTGCTCGCCCAGCTCGACGCGCTCGGCACGAACCTGCTGACGGTCACCCCGGGCCAGTCGTTCTTCGGCGACAACGCGACCCTGCCCGGGAGCGCTGTCGGCGCCGCGCAGCACATGCCGACCGTCGACCGGGCGGCATCGGTGGCGGGCATCGACCAGTCCGTGCGGCGCTCGGAGTACATCGACGCGGCCGAGACGGGCGGGATCGCCCTGCAAGCGGCGGACACCGCGCTGCTGGCGACGCTGGACGGGCGCATGCTCCGCGGGCGCTTCCTCGACGCGGCAAGCGAGCGCTACCCGGTCGTCGTGCTCGGCTCGGTCACCGCGCGGCGCCTCGGCATCGACCGCGTCGGCGAGCAGGTCGCCATCGCCGGGCGGCGCTTCGTGGTCGGCGGGATCATCCGCCACCTCGAGCTCGCGCCCGAGATCGACCGCGCAGCGCTGATCGGCTTCCCGGTCGCCAAGCGCCTGTTCGGCACCACGCGCAGCGCCAGCACGCTGTACGTGCGGGCCGACCAGGACCAGGTCGAGCTGGCGCAGTCGCTGCTGGCGCCGACGGTGGATCCCGAGCATCCCGAGGAGGCGCAGGTCAGCCGCCCGTCCGACGCGCTCGCGGCGCGCGCAGCGGCGAAGGGCGCCTTCACGTCGCTGTTCCTCGGACTCGGCGCGGTCGCGTTGCTCGTCGGCGCCGTGGGGATCGCCAACGTCATGGTGATCTCGGTGCTCGAGCGCCGCTCGGAGATCGGGCTGCGCCGCGCCCTCGGTGCGACGCGCCGCCACGTCGGCGCGCAGTTCCTGAGCGAGTCATTGCTGCTCTCCGCGCTCGGCGGTCTGGCGGGGGCGATGCTCGGCGCGGCGGTGACGGCCGGCTATGCCGCCAGCCAGGGCTGGACGCTGGTGATCCCGCCGGTCGCGCTCGGCGGCGGCATCGGCTGCGCGCTCGCCATCGGGGTCGTCGCGGGCATCTACCCTGCCGGCCGCGCGGCGCGACTCTCGCCGACCGACGCGCTCCGAGCGTTTTGAGAATGAGGGGTCTCGCCTCGCGGCGCAGCCGCCCTGCACCTCATTCTCACGGCTCGATCAGGCCGCGGCGGATCGCGTAGCGCACGAGCTCGACGCGGTCGCGCATGCCGAGCTTGCGCAGCAGGTTGCCGCGATGCGACTCGACCGTCTTCTCGCTGAGGTGCAGGATCTCGCCGATCTCGCGGTTGGTGTGCGCCTCGGCGATCAGCTTCAGCACCTCCTGCTCGCGCGGCGTCAGCGGCTCGGACGGCCCCGCGGACTCGTCGGCCATCCACTCGCGTACGAGCGAGCGCTGCGCGGAGTTCGTCAAGAACGGCTCGCCGCGCATGACTGCGCGGATCGCGTCGACGAGGTCGTGGTCCGCCTCGCTCTTGAGGACGTAGCCGGACGCGCCCGCGCGCAGCGCTTCGAACAGGTAGCGCTCGTCGTCGTGCATCGAGAGCATCAGGACCTGCATGTCCGGCGCCTGGCCCTTGAGCTCGCGCGCGACCTGCAGGCCGGTCAGCTTCGGCATCGCGACGTCGAGGATGCAGAGGTCGGGGCGCAGGACCAGCGCCTGCTCAAGCGCGTCTGCGCCGTCCGCCGCCTCGCCGACGACCTCCAGGTCCGGCTGGCGGTCCAGCAGCGCGCGCAGGCCGCCGCGGACGATCCCGTGGTCGTCGGCGATCAGCAGCGAGGTGCTCACAGCGTCAACTCCACCACGGTCCCGTACCCGGGGCGCGAACGGACCCGCAGCCGCCCGCCGGCGAGGCGTGCGCGCTCGCGCATGCCGGTGATGCCCAGGCCCGGCGACGCCGCCGTGGCGTCGTTGAACCCGCGCCCGTCGTCGGTGACGCGCAGCATCTTGCGCCCGTCGGCGCGACGCAGCTCGATGGTCACGGCCTTCGCCTCGGCGTGCTCGGCGACGTTGTTGAGCGCCTCCTGCACCACGCGGTAGACGACGATCTG
>VAYD01000305.1 GCA_005883905.1 Actinomycetota bacterium | reverse complement strand
GACTTCCCGATGCCGCAGAACCTGCGCATGGATGCCGACGGCAAGCGGGTGACGATCTCCTGCCTGGTCAGCGACCTCGTGTTCGCTTGGCGGCTGGAGCCGCTCGATGAGGGCACGCAGATCTCGGTCCACGTGGAGATCCCCGAGGCGGAGGCGTTCCGGCTGGACGACCAGCGCGCGGCGATCGGGCGATCGCTGCGCGCGCTGGCCGAACGCGCCGCTATGGACGGACTTCCAGCACCAGGTTGAACGGCGTCTCGGCGGCCCGCCGGACGTGCGAGAAGCCGCCGTCGTTCAGCACCTCGGTGAGCCGCTGCTGGCCCGCCTGTGCGCCGAGCGCGAGGCCGACCTCCTGTGCGAGCGACGCCGGCGTGCACACGAGCGTCGAGATCGAGTAGAAGACGCGGCCGATCGGGTTCAGGTTCTGCTCGACGCGGTCTTCCGCGAAGGGCTCGACGACGAGCCACGTGCCGTCCTTCCGCAGCGTCTCGGAGCCAGGTGCCGCCGTCGGCGAGCTGCGAGCGCACGTGCTGCGCCGCGCCGACCGGATCGCCCATGTCGTGCAGCGCGTCGAAAACGCAGATCAGGTCGAACGGGCCGCCCGCGAACTCCTTCGCGCCGGCGACCTCGAACGTCACGCGGTCACTGACGTGCGCGCGCTCGGCCGCCCGGCGCGCGGCCTCGATCGAGCCCTCGTGGTAGTCGGAGCCCACGAACGTCGAGTTCGGGAACGCCTGCGCCAGGAGGATCGTCGAGACGCCATGGCCACAGCCGATGTCGGCGACGCGGATGCCCTCGTGCAGCCGCTCCTCGACGCCCTCGAGCGCCGGGATCCACTCCGCGATCAGGTGGGCGTTGTAGCCCGGCCGGAAGAAGCGCTCGGTGCCCTCGAACAGGTCGTGATGGTGCTCGTGCCAGCCGAAGCCATCGCCCGAGCGGAAGCGCTCGGTGATCGCCGGCTCGTCCTTGATCATCGCCGACAGCAGCTGGAAGGCGCCCGGGATGAACGCCGGGCTCTCCTCGACCGCGAGCGCGAGCGCCTGCTCGGGCGGCAGGCGGAACGTGCCGTCGACGGCGTCGTAGGAGACGTAGTCGCTGGCCGCCTGCTGGCACAGCCACTCGCGGATGTAGCGCTCGTTCGTGCCGGTGCGCTCAGCGAGCTGCGTGGGCGTGACGGGCTCGGAGTCCGCCATCGCCCGGTAGAGCCCGAGCTTGTCGCCGATCAGCACCATCGGCGCCGTGGCGCATGCCCCGAGCTCGCCCACGAAGCGCTCCATGAACGCCTCGAGCTTGGCCTCGTCGATTGTCGGTGTGACAGCCATGAATCCCCCTTGACAGGTCGGTTGACGGCCGCAGCTTGCGCCGCGGCCGTCAGCCCACCGTCAAGGGGGCGTCAATCACGCGCGTCGCGTAGTGGCCGTCGCGCCGGACGTACCGGAGCCTGAGCGTCCGGTGGCGCCGCGGCCGGCAGGACCCCGCCGTTTCGACGGCGCCGATGTCGCGGCGCGCCTCGCCGCATCCGAGGGCGGCGAGCCGCGGGTCGCCGAGCAGGTCGAGCTCGCCCACGCCGAACCCGCCTGGCGTCGCGGCGTCGATCAGGGGAGATCCGGCCGCGGGCGTGATGCCGTCCGCGGCGAAGCCGGGCGCGACGTGCAGCACCGCAGCGGTGGTCAGCGTCCCGGCTGCGTGCTGCACGACCTCCGCGGCGGGGAAGACGTCTACGTAGTCGAGGCTCATGTTGGCGACGCCGGCGCCGGTGCGGGCGAGCGCGTCGGCGCCGAATCCCGCTGCCACCGTGTCTCGCAGGGTCACCGTCACGTGGTCGGCCGGATCGACCGCCCGGGCCTCGATCGCCTCCTGACCGTGACCGAGGAGCGTGGCGCTCTCGACATCGACGGTGTGCAGCGCGGCTGCCTCGGCCGCCGCGGTCGTGAGCGCCGGTCCCGTCTCGGGTGCCCGCGCGTCGATCAACGCGTCGCGGATCGTCAGCGCACCGGACTCCGAGCTCACGACGCTGCCGCCGCGCCCGATCAGCCGCGTCCGGCGAACCGTCGCCGCGCCTGTGTGCGCGACCACCCGCAGCGCCGGTGCTCCGGCGACCGTGGCGTCCTCGAGCGTGGTTCCTGCGCCGAGGACCAGCCCGTCGATCGTCGTCGCGGGCCCTGACCCACGGATCTCGACGTCGCCGGTCGCAACGGTGCTTCCCGCCCACGCGCCCGGACCGATCAGGACACGGTCATGGCCGGGATTCGCCTGCGCCGCGTCCAGTGCCGGCTGGATGGCCTGAAACTCGCACCCCGGACCGCCCACGCAGAAGTCGTCCGCCGCGGCCGGGCCCGCCGTGAGGGCGAGAGCGGCCGCGGCCAGTGCCACGAGGTGAAGGCGGCGCGTCATGCCACCCTCGCCTTGGTCGCGCGGGCGATCCCGCGGTTGCCCGCGGCGTCCACCACTGTCGCCCGCAAGAGGTATCTCCCCGGCGGCACGCGTCGCAGGCGCACATGCCGTGCGCCGGCGTCGGCCGTGAGCGTGCGGGCGCGGACGGTCCGGCGCGTGCACGTGCACGCCCGGTTGGCGCAGCGCCGCAGCGTGAGCTTCACGGTTGCGCGCTCCGACAGCTCGAACCGTGCCACCCGCTTGGTCGAGAGGCGCAGGTGCGACAGGACCGGTGCGGTCGCGTCGCCGGCCTGAGGCGCGGGCTGGATGTTCGGCGCGCCGGGCGGCGCCGTCGGCGGTGACGGCGGCGCGCAGGCCACCGCCGGTGCCTCGACGGCGCCGATGTCGGGCCGCGCGTCGCAGCTGCCGTCGCCGTCGAGCGCGCGCGCGGTGCCGTAGAAGCCGGTCGCCGACTCGTCCGGCCCGATCGGCGCGGCGGCGTCGATGAGCCGCGAGCCGGCGTCGGGCATCAAGTCCGGCTCGAGCAGCGGGTCGGCGGAGAACGCGCCGTCGTGCGTGAACGCGGCGCCTGCCACGCTGTCCGGGGCGGCCGGCCACGTGTCGACGCGCGTCATCGCGAGCGTCGCCGTCCCGTCGCCGGTGCGCTCGGCGCGCCTGCCCACGCCGAGCAGGACGCTGTCGCTCAGCGTCGCCTTGGCGGGCCCGCCCTGGCTGCTGGAGTACGCCGTCGCACCGGTCGTGTTGGCGTCGCCGAGCACGGTCACATGCCGGCCCTCGACGGTCGCCGCGGCCGACATGTTGGCGATGGCCCCGAGCGCGGCTCCGTTCTCGCCGCGCAGGTCGATGACCGAGTCCTCGACGATCGTGGTGCCGCCGAAGGTCAGAACGGCGTCCTGGTCGCCGGTGGCGACGAGCTTGTCGCGCTGGAGGAGGGCGGTCTGCCCAGTGTGGAACCCGAGCAACGCCGGGCCGCCGCGCACGTAGCTGTCGGTGATCGTGGCCGGGCCCGCCCCGGCGATGTCGCTGACGATGACCGCGGCGCGCCGGCCGGCATCGATGTCGGCGTGCGAGAGATGCGCGCCGGGATCCAGCACGAAGGGCTTGGCGGGATAGTCCCCCGTCAGCGCTGCCCGCACGTGGTCGGCGGTTGCGCCCTCCGAGAGCATGATCCCTTGGGGACCGTCGATCCCGATGGACGGCAGGCTCAGACCGACGTCGGACACCGAGCCTCCATGGAGCTCCAGGATGAACGCGTTGCCGTTGGCCGGCTCGAGGATCCGCAAGCGCGGACGACCGCCGGCGGGACGCAAGCCTGGCGAACGCGTCAAGGACTATCCGCAGCTGGCGATCCGCGTGCCGCCGCACGTGCGCGACACGCTGCGCGCGCTCGGGCGCGCGACGCGCATGCCGCAGTGGCGCGTCCTGCAGGAGGCGATCACCCGCTACATCGACGCGCGCCCGGCGGACGAGCGGGCGCTGCTCGATGGCCTGATCGACCGGGCCGAGCCGCTGCTCAGCCGGCCAATGCGCGAGCGCGTCACGCCGCAGCCGCAGATGCGGATCCTGAACGTCGACGACAACGACGCGATGCTGTTCGTGAAGTCGCGCTACCTGCGCGAGGAAGGCTACGAGGTCATCGAGGCGCGCACCGGCGCGCGGGCGCTCGAGCTGCTGGGGACCCGTCCCCATCTGGTATTGCTCGACGTCCACCTGCCGGACGCCAGCGGGTTCGACATCGTCTCGCGGATGCTCGCCGGCAGCGTCGTCCTGATCTCGACGCACGACCGCCAGGACTACGCCGACCTGATCAGCCGCAGCGGCGCGCGCGGGTTCCTCTCCAAGGACCAGCTCTCCGGCGTCACGCTGGAAGCGCTCGTCTCAGAGGGGTAACGTCGGCCGGTGTCCGACGTCAAAGCCGTCCTTGACGCAGCACTCGACTGCGTCGTGATGATGGATCACGAAGGCCTGGTCGTCGGCATCAACCCGGCGGCCGAGCGCACCTTTGGCATCCGCGACGAGGACGCGCGCGGCCGCGAGATGGCCGAGATCCTGATCCCGCCGACGATGCGCGACGCGCACCGCCACGGCCTCGCGCGCTACCTCGCCGGCGGCGCGCCGCGCGTGCTCGACCAGCGCATCGAGGTGACCGCCCAGCGCGCCGACGGGTCGCTCGTCCCCGTCGAGCTGACGATCACGCGGCTGGACATCGAGGGGCCGCCGACGTTCGTCGGCTACCTGCGCGACATCGGCGACCGGATCGAGGCCGAGGAGGCGCTGCGGCGCTCGCGCACGGAGCTGCTGCGCGTCACCGACGAGGCCCGCCGGCGCCTCGAGCGCGACCTCCACGATGGCGCCCAGCAGCGGCTCGTGGGCCTGGCGCTCACCTTGCGCCTGGCGCGCTCGCAGGTCGAGCAGGACCCGGCGGCCGCCGTCGAGCTCTTGGACGAGGCGCAGGATGATCTCGCATCGGCCACCGAGGAGCTGCGCGAGCTGGCCCGCGGTCTGCATCCGGCGGTGCTCACCGACGGCGGGCTCGGCCCGGCGCTGCGCGGCCTGGTCGCGCGGCTGCCGCTAGACGTCTCGGTCAGCGGCGTGCCCGAGCGCCGCCTGCCGATCGACGTCGAGTCCACGGCGTACTTCGTCGTGGCCGAGGGGCTGACGAACGTCGCGCGCTACTCAGGCTCACAGCGGGCGCTGGTCGAGTTCACGCTGAGCGACGGAACGCTGGCGATCGAGGTGCGCGACTTCGGCCGCGGCGGCGCGGACCCCGGGACCGGCACCGGCCTTCGCGGCCTGGAGGCGCGCGTCGCAGTCCACGACGGTCGCCTGTCGCTGACGAGCCCGCCGGGCCAGGGGACGACCGTCCACGTGGAGGTCCCGTGCGCGTCGTGATCGGCGAGGACTCGGTGCTGCTGCGCGCCGGCGTGGTGCGGCTGCTGGAGGACGCCGGCATGGAGGTCGTCGGCCAGGCGGCCGACGCCGAGG
>VAYD01000304.1 GCA_005883905.1 Actinomycetota bacterium | reverse complement strand
GCCGGACGACCGCCGGGACGACCGGGCGCAGACGCAGCGTCTCCTTGATCGTCGCGTCGAGCAGCTCGGTCCCGCCGGCGCGCTGCTCGGCCTCGACCGCGGCGAGCGCGTCCGGATGGCGAGCGAGCCGCTCGAGCGTCCACGCCAGCGCGGTCGCCGTGGTCTCGTGGCCCGCGACCAGCAGCGTCATCAGCTCGTCGCGCAGCTCCTCGTCGGACAGCGCGCGCCCGTCCTCGTCGCGCGCGGCGAGCAGCAGCGAGAGCACGTCGTCGCGCTCCGCCGAGTCGGCGCGTCGCGCCTCGATCTCCGCACGCAGCAGCTCATCCGCCCGTTGGCGGGCCTCGACGAACCGGGCCCACGGGCTGAACCGCCCGAACCGGCCGGTCGTCAGCGCCAGCGCGAGCACGCGCCGGCGGTTCGCCACGATGTCGAGCATCGCGCGCAGCGGCGCCGACAGCTCCCGCACCCGCTCGGGCTCGGTCACGCCGAACACGGCGCGCAGGATCACCTCGAGCGTGATCGCCTGCATGCTCGGCAGCACGTCGAACCGCCGCCCGCGCGGCCACTGCTCGATCGCGCGCTCCGCGGCCGCGCGCATCACGTCGGCGTAGAGCTTCATCCGTTCCCCGTGGAACGACGGCAGCATCAGCCGCCGCTGGCGCAGGTGCTCGGGCCCGTCGAGCAGCAGCACCGAGCGCGAGCCGAGGATCGGCTGCAGCACGACGTTGCCCGCGCCCGCGTGCAGCAGCTCCGGGTCGCCCGTGAAGACCTGCTTGACCGTCGCCGGGTCCGACGTGATCACGACCCATCGATTCGCCTGCGGGCGCAGCGTGAAGAAGTCGCCGCACGTGGCCTGACAGTCGTCGAGGAACTTCGTCGGCCACAGGACGAAGCCGAGCGACATGTGCAGGCGCCCCAGATCGGGCCGCGGCGGGCATCCAGGCGGTGGCTGTTCCATTGCGACTGAGAAGCCTACGTCGGTGGTATCTCTGCCCGGTGCAGCCGACCGCACTGAGGACGCTCGTGGGCCGCTACGACCCGGACGTCCTGCCACTCGAACGAGACGAAGTCCGGGTGCGGCTCGTCGCCGGCGACGAGGCCTACGACGCGGTGCTCGCCGGCGGCGGGGCGCGGCTCGAGGACGCGGCGGGCGACGCGGACGCGACGCTCACCGCCGACGAGCCCACCTGGGAACGGATCGCGAGCGACGTGCGCGGCGGGATGGACGCGTTCCGGCGCCGGCGGCTGACCGTCCGCCAGGACCTGCACCTCGGCGTCGGCTTCCTCGCGGCAACCAGCGGGATGAAGGAGCACGGCCGCCTGCGGTTCCGGACGGTCGCAACCCGCGACCACCGCATCTCGCTGCTCGAAGCCGGCACGGGCCCGCCGGTGGTCGCGATCCACGGGCTCGGCGCGACGAAGGCCTCGTTCCTGCCCACCGTGGCCGCCCTGGCCCCGCGGTTTCGCGTGATCGCGATCGACCTGCCGGGCTTCGGCGACTCCGACAAGCCGGTCGGCGCGCGCTACGACGCGCGCTACTTCGCGACCGCGGTCGTCCAGCTGCTCGACGGGCTCGATCTCGATCGCGCCCAGGTGATCGGCAACAGCCTCGGCGGGCGCGTCGCGCTCGAACTCGGGCTGCGCGCGCCCGACAGGGTCGACCGGCTCGCGCTGCTCGCGCCGTCGATGGCGTGGCGGCGCAAGCGCCCGTGGGCGCCCGCGCTGCGGCTCGTGCGCCCCGAGCTCGGCGTGCTGCCGCACGCGCCACGCCCGGTCGTCGAGCGCGTGCTCGACCGCTTCATGCCCGAGGCGCGCACCGGCTGGGCGGCCGCCGGCGTCGACGAGTTCCTGCGCAGCTTCCTGACCCCGCGCGGCCGCGCCGCGTTCTATGCCGCGGCGCGCCAGATCTACCTCGAGGAGCCGGAGGGCGAAGACGGCTTCTGGCCGCGGCTGAAGCGGCTCTCTGTGCCGGCGCTGTTCGTATGGGGCCGGCGCGACACGCTCGTCCCGCTCGCGTTCGCGCGCCACGTCAGCGAGGCGGTTCCGGCCGCGGAGCACCTCGAGCTCGACTGCGGCCACGTTCCGCAGATGGAGCGGCCGCGC
Source organism: Actinomycetota bacterium (assembly GCA_005883905.1). Lineage (GTDB taxonomy): Bacteria > Actinomycetota > Thermoleophilia > Solirubrobacterales > Solirubrobacteraceae > AC-49. The sequence goes on along the minus strand of VAYD01000304.1, from coordinate 1,134 downwards.
GAGACGCACGCGGCGATCGAGCGCTTCTTTGCGCACACGAACCTCCCAGGCGCCTGACGCAGTCGTCCGAGGGTCGGCCGCCACCGTGGCGGCCATGACGAAATTCATCCGCAACACCGCCATGACCGTCGCCGCGCTCGGTGCGCTCGCACTGGGAGGCTCCGCGCTCGCCGGCGCGGCGACCAACAACAGCTCGACGACGCAGAGCGGCTCGGCGCCGCCGGCGGGCAAGCCCGCCGGCCGGCACGTGGGCGCCAACGGCCAGCAGGAGCAGCCGCTCGACACCGCGACCGCGGCGAAGGTCAAGGCTGCCGCGCTCGCCAAGGTGCCCGGCGCGACGCTCGAGCGCGTCGAGACCGACGTCGACCACGGCTCGCCGTACGAGGCGCACCTGCGCAAGTCCGACGGCACCGAGCTCGAGGTGCTCGTGAACAAGAGCTTCGAGGTCACCGCCGTCAACACGATGCAGCACCCGTAGGCGGGTGCTCACGCCCTGGCGCTCCTCTGCCTGGCCCCGCCGCCGCGGGGCCAGGCTGCCGGGCCGCAGCCGGCGCCCACACAAACCTCTCAGCCTGCTCCCACGCCGAACTGATGCGCGCCGACGAGGCTGCCCACATGCCCGACCTCGACATCGTCGTCCCGGTCTTCAACGAGGAGCCGGCGCTGGAGCGCAGCGTCCGGCGCCTGCACGCCTTCCTGCGCGACGGGTTCCCGTTCAGCTGGCGGATCGTGATCGCCGACAACGCGAGCACCGACGCGACGCCGCAGATCGCGGACCGCCTCGCCGCCGAGCTACCGGAGGTCGAAGCGCTGCGGCTCGAGGCCAAGGGCCGCGGCCGAGCGCTGCGCACCGCGTGGACGAGCTCGTCCGCACGCGTTGTCGCCTACATGGACGTCGATCTGTCGACGGACCTGCGCGCGCTGCTGCCGCTCGTCGCGCCGCTGCTGTCCAGCCACAGCGACGTCGCGATCGGCACGCGCCTGGCAAACGGCTCCAACGTCGTGCGCGGCGCAAAGCGCGAGCTGATCTCGCGGGCGTACAACGCGCTCCTGCGCACGGTGCTGCGCGCGCGCTTCAGCGACGCGCAATGCGGCTTCAAGGCCATGCGCACCGACACGGCGCGCGAGCTGCTG
>VAYD01000303.1 GCA_005883905.1 Actinomycetota bacterium | reverse complement strand
AAGGCGGCGCACCCGCTCATGTCCACTGCCACGAAGAAGAAGATCCGCGTCGTTGTCGCCAAGCCTGGTTTGGATGGGCATGATCGTGGCGCGAAGATCATCGCGCGGGCGTTGCGCGATGCCGGGATGGAGGTCATCTACACCGGTTTGCATCAGACGCCTGAGCAGATCGTGGAGACGGTGATCCAGGAGGACGCCGACGCCGTCGGACTGTCGATCCTGTCTGGCGCCCACATGACGCTCGTGCCGCGTGTCGTCGAGCTGCTCAAGCAGCAGGGCATCGACGATGTGCTCGTGACGGTGGGCGGGACGATCCCCAACGACGACATCCCGCAGCTCAAGCAGTTGGGGGTCGCCGAGGTGTTCACCCCAGGGGCGCCGACCCAGGCGATCATCGACTTCATCCAGGGCGCCGTACCGCAGTCCTAGCGCGGCCCCTCAAGACCGATTGACTCGTCAGTCAATCGGGCAGATATCATCCCCGACGTCTGAGTTGCCCCCTAGGAGGCCTTGAAAGTGAAGATCTGCGTTCTGGTCAAGGAGGTCCCGGACGCCGCCGTCGACAAGCGGATCAACCCGCAGACGGGGCGCCTGGACCGCTCTGGCGAGAGGAACCTGAACCCGTACGACACGCACGCCATCGAGGCGGCCATGCAGATCCGCGAGGGCGGCACTGTCGAGGTCGAGGAGATCGTGGCCGTGACGATGGGGCCTGACACCGCCGTCCGCGCGCTCCACAAGGCGGTGTCGCTCGGCGCCGATCGCTCTGTGCACCTGTCCGACGAGGCGCTCGCGGGCTCCGACGTCGCCGCGACCGGCTACGCGCTCGCGAAGGTGCTCGAGTCGGAGAGCCCCGACCTCGTCCTGCTCGGTCAGCAGTCCGACGACGGCGAGTGCTACACGATCGGCGCCGTCGTGGCCGACCACCTGCAGATGCCGTCGCTGACGCAGGTCATCAAGATGGACGTGTCCCACGGCTCGCTGCGCTGCGAGCGCCAGGCCGAGTACGGCTACGACACGGTCGAGGTCGAGACGCCCGCCGTCATCTCCGTGGGCGACGCGATCAACGAGCCCCGCTACCCCTCGCTCAAGGCGATCATGGGCGCCAAGAAGAAGCCGCTCGACGCGAAGACCACCGGCGACGTCGGCATCGACGCCTCGAAGGTCGGCGGGGACGGCTCAGCCGTCAGCTGCGGCGACTTCAAGGCCCCGCCCCAGAAGGCCGGCGGCACGATCATCGAGGACGAGGACACGAACGAGACGGTCGAGAAGATCGTCGCCTGGCTCGACGAGAGGAAGCTGATTTAGCGATGGCCGACATCCTGGTCTACGCGCTCCACTACGAGGGCGCCTTCAACAAGAACTCGCTCGGCGCCGTGTCCGAGGCCGCGAATCTCGCGAGCCAGATCGGCGGCGAGGCCCACGCAGTCGTCGTCGGCGATGTCTCCGACGACCTCGCCGGCCAGCTCGGCAACTACGGCGTGTCGAAGGTCTTCCGCGCCGAGGCGCCGGAGGGACTGGCGCAGCCGGTCATCGACGTGATGGCGAAGATCATGAGCGACCAGGGCCACCAGTACGCGCTGTTCGGCGGCGGCCTGCTCGGCTTCGAGATCGGCGCCGGCCTCGCGGCCCGCCTCGGCGCCGGTGTGACGATGGAGGTCACGCAGGTCAACGTGGTCGACGGGAGGCTGGCCGCCGAGCGCCCGATCCTCGGCGATTCGAGCATCTCGACATCGACCTACAAGGACAAGGGCATCATCATCGGCCGCCTCAACGCCTTCGAGTCCAAGGAGACCGGCGGGTCGGCAACCGTCGAGGACGTGCAGGTCGAGCTCTCGCCGTTCTCGACCAAGGCCAAGATGATCCAGCGCGGCGAGCAGCGCGGCGCCGACGTCGACATCGAGGGCGCCGACATCCTCGTCGCCGGCGGCCGCGGCCTGGGCAAGGCCGAGGGCTTCGAGCTCGCCGAGGAGCTCGCGAAGGCCTTCGGCGGCAACACCGCCGTCGCCGCCACGCGCGCCGTGGTCGACGCCGGCTGGTACCCGTACGCCGCCCAGATCGGTCAGACCGGCAAGACGGTCGCGCCGAAGCTCTACCTGGCCGCCGGCATCTCCGGCGCGATCCAGCACAAGGTCGGCATGCAGTCCTCGGAGAACATCGTGGCGATCAACAAGGACGCGAACGCCCCGATCTTCGAGTTCAGCGACCTGGGCATCGTGGGCGACCTGAACAAGATCCTGCCGAAGCTCACCGAGGCCATCAAGGCGAAGAAGGGCGGCTGATCGAGCATGTCTCCGGCACCGAATGCGAAGCATTTGGTGGGAGCCGTCGCCCCGAGCGAGTTCCCGCCGCCCGTCGACCCGACGGGTGAGTTCATCAAGCGCGAGCTCGACAGCAAGGACGAGCGCATCGAGGTCGGCGTCGCCATCATCGGCGGCGGCACGGCCGGCCTGGCCACGGCCAACCGGCTGCTGCAGCTGCTCGGCGACGATCCGGAGACGATGGAGCGCCTCGGGGAGGTCCCCGTGGCGGTCATCGAGAAGGCGAAGACCTGCGGCGGTCACAACCTCTCGGGCGCCGTCATGCGCCCGGCGCCGCTGCAGGAGCTCTTCCCCGACCTGACGCGCGAGCAGTGGCGCGCGGAGGGCTTCGCGTTCGGCGAAGTCACCAAGGAGGCCGTCTACATGACGCCGACCTCCAAGCGCTCCATCCGCATCCCGACGCCGCCGCCGTTCAAGAACCACGGCAACGAGGTGATCTCGGTGGCGGCGCTGGCGCGCTACCAGCAGGCGCAGGCCGAGGAGGGTGGGGCCTACGTCCTCACCGAGACCTCGGCCACGCAGCTGCTGGTGACCGACGGCAAGGTCCAGGGTGTGCGGACCGGCGACAAGGGCCGCGGCAAGGACGGTGAGCCGCTCGGCAACTTCGAGCCCGGCACCGACGTCACCGCGCAGGCCACCGTGCTCGCCGAGGGCTGCTGGGGCCACCTGACTGGCGCGGCGATCCGCGAGTTCGACCTCGCCGACCACCGCGAGCCGCAGGTCTGGGAGCTCGGTGTCAAGGAGGTCTGGAAGGTCCCCACGCCGCTGAATCGCCTGATCCACACGGTCGGGCCCTGGCCGCTGAAGATCTCGTCCAGGTACGGGCAGATCGGCGGCACCTGGATCTACCCGATGCACAACGCCAAGACCGGCGAGGACCTGGTCTCGATCGGCTTCGTCGTGGACCTCGAGTACGCCGACGCGACCACGTCGGCGCACGACCTGCTCCAGCTGTTCAAGACCCATCCGCTGGTGCGCAAGATCCTCGAGGGCGGCGAGCGCGTCGCGTGGGGCGCCAAGGCGCTCCCGGGCGGCGGCTACTG
>VAYD01000333.1:503-8466 GCA_005883905.1 Actinomycetota bacterium | reverse complement strand
CTCTGAGCGACGTGTCCCTGCTCGTGCCCCCGGGACAAACGGTGGCGCTCGTCGGCGAGACCGGCGCGGGCAAGTCGACCTTCGCCAAGCTCGTCGCGCGGTTCTACGACCCGACGTCCGGCCGGATCCTGATCGACGGCATCGACCTGCGCGACGTCCGCTCGGGCGAGCTGCGCGAGCAGATGGGCATCGTGCCCCAGGAGGGCTTCCTGTTCAGCGGCACGATCGGGGACAACATCGGGTTCGGCAACCCGTCGGCATCCGAGGCCGAACTCGAGGCGGCGTGCCGCGCGGTGGGCGCCTGGGACTTCATCGCGCGCCTTTCGGCCGGCCTGGAGACCGAGATCGGCGAGCGCGGCGTGCAGCTCTCCGCGGGGCAGCGCCAGCTCGTCGCGTTCGCCCGCGCGCTGGTCGCCGACCCCCGCATCCTGATCCTCGACGAGGCGACCTCGAACGTCGACCTGCACACCGAGACGAAGATCGAGGAGGGCCTGCGCCGCCTGCTCGCCGGGCGCACGGCGATCGTGATCGCGCACCGGTTGTCGACGATCCGCCAGGCCGGCCGGATCGTGGTCCTGGACCACGGCGCGATCGTCGAACAGGGCACCCACGAGGAGCTCCTGGCGGCCGAGGGCGCGTACTACTCGCTGTACCGGGACTGGGCGCAGCAGGCGGCTGCCTGACCCTTCCTCGCTATCCTCTCGGACGTCCTTTCCGGGATGGTGTAATTGGCAACACGCGTGCCTCTGGAGCACGAGTTTGGGGTTCGAGTCCCTGTCCCGGAGCTCAAATCAGTCCGCCGTCGCTGCGAACATGCGTTCGTGTCACGGATCGACGAAGTAGCTCGCCTCCACGCCGAAGGACTCACCGGCCATTACGACTGGCCGGCGGTCCAGGAGTTCTACGACCGCGGTCATTCGATCGCAGACTGCGTGGCCGAGTTCGGGATGGCGCGCGCGACGCTCGTAGAAGCGGCGAAGCGCGGCGACTTCAGGGCCCGGCCGCAAGCGATGCCGATCGACGAGTTGCTCGTCGCGACCCCGCGCGGACGCCACAATCTCAAGCAGCGGCTGCTCAAGGCCGGGCTCAAGTCAGCGCGTTGCGAGATCTGCGGACTGGACGAGTGGCGCGGCGCGCCGCTCAGCCTCGCCCTGCACCACGCCAACGGCGACAAGCACGACAACCGGCTCGAGAACCTGCAGATGCTCTGCCCGAACTGTCACAGCCAGACAGAGAACTTCAGCGGCCGGAACCGCCGCGCTGCCTAGCCCGGGCGCCCGCCGTTGGGCGCGAACTGCTCCATGATCGCGTCCTCGAGGCCCGGGTCGAGGACGAGCAGGACCTCGTCGCCGGCCTCGATCATCGTGTCGGCGTTGGGCACGAAGCCGCCGTCCTCCCGTAGGACGCTGATGATTCGGTGACCTCGACCTCGATGATCTCGAGCTTCTCGTCGCGCAGGTCGAGCAGGTGGACCAGCCCGTACGAGGGCACCTCGTGCTCGATCAGGCGCAGGATGAGATCGGTCGCGCTGACCGCCGGCTGGATGTCCAGCAGCTCGAACCAGCGTCGGTTCCGCGGGTTGTTGACGCGGGCGATGATGCGATCGCAGAGGTACTTCTCGCGCGCGATCTGACAGATGAGGATGTTGTCCTCATCGTCGCCCGTGACCGCGACGACGAGCTCGGCGCGCTGGATGCCGGCGCGCTCCAGGACCCACAGCTCCGTGGCGTCGCCGTACTGCGCGACGTGCTCGAGCTCCTGCTCGATCGTGAGGTAGCGGTTGCGGTCGCTCTCGATGAGCGTGACCTCGTGGCCCTTGGCCATGAGCTCGCGAGCGAGGTTCCATCCGACCTTGCCGCCGCCGCAGATGATCGCGTACATCAGCCGGCCACCACGGTCGTGAACTGCTCGATCGCGATCTTCGTCGGGCAGATGGTCTCCAGCCCCTGCTCGGCGTACCACGCTGCCCGGTACGGATCCATGATCCGCGCCACGACGCGCTCGACCCCGTAGCCGCGCTTGGCGATCTGGGAGATCGTCAGGTTCGTGTTGTCGCCGTCGGTCGACGCGATGAAGATGTCCGCGCGCTCGATCCCCGCCTCCTCGAGCGCGTCGGCCTCGATCGCGTGGCCAACGGTGAAGAGGCCGCCGGCGTCCTCCCAGGACGTCTCCATCCCGGCGTCGAGGCGCTCGTGCGAGAGCGGATCCTCGTCGAGCACGGAGACCTCGTGCCCCGCCGCCAGCGCGCTGCGCGCAACGGACGAACCGACTCTGCCTGCACCGACGATGAGGACGAACACTGCGCCGCACTCTAGTCGGTCTGCTCAGCCACAGCAGGCTCACGCGGCCGCGCCGGAGGCGAGTCCGAGGCGGGCGGCGCGGTCAGGATCACCTGGCATGGCGCCTTGGCGACGACGTACTTCGTGACGTCCCCCACGAAGTTGTCCATCGGCCCGCCGCGCCCGCCGAGCAGCGCGCCGCCGCGGATCCTCGAGGGCGGCTCGGCGGCCAGCACGACGGCCTCGACCCCGCGCCGCCGCGCCTCGTCGACGATCGCCTGCCCGGCGCGGCGAGCGCGCACGGTCGCCGTCGCGACCTCGACGCCCTCGTACTCCTCCCCCACCGCCTTGGCGCGCCGCAGCGCCTCGCGCGCGCGCTGGAGCTGCGCCTCCGGCAACCGGGCGTCGAGCGGCAGCGCCATCGGCACCTCGAACACCCACAGCGCCTCGATCGTGGCGCCCTCCTCGGAGTCGAAGTCGTCGTGCTCGTGGCCCGCCAGCCGGCCGGCGGTCTGGATGATGTCGTCGTCCAGCGCCGTGCCGAACAGCGGCACGAGGATCGAGCCGTACTCGAGCTCGCGCGTCGCCTCGCGCCGCAGCGCCTCGCGCGCGCGCTGGAGCTGCGCCTCCGGCAACCGGGCGTCGAGCGGCAGCGCCATCGGCACCTCGAACACCCACAGCGCCTCGATCGTGGCGCCCTCCTCGGAGTCGAAGTCGTCGTGCTCGTGGCCCGCCAGCCGGCCGGCGGTCTGGATGATGTCGTCGTCCAGCGCCGTGCCGAACAGCGGCACGAGGATCGAGCCGTACTCGAGCTCGCGCGTCGCCTCGCGCCGCAGCGCCTTCTCGGGCACGACCACGCGCTTGGTCAGCGACTTGCCCTGCGTCAGCCGGTAGACCACGTAGAGCAGCAGTCCGCCGAGCATCCAGCCGAAGCCCACGTAGCGCGCGCCCGAGTGCAGCACGACCACGCTGAGCCACGCGATGAACGACAGCACCGCGCCGACGACCGCCGGCAGCGGCAGCTCACCCCCGCGGAAGCGGACGCTGACCGGCATCTTGTACGGGCGGTCGCGATCGGGCTCGAGGTAGCGCAGCCTGCAGACCGCCGCGTGCGCGATCGTCAGGCCGAGCAGCGCGCCGAACGCGTAGATGCCGACGAGGAAGTCGAGGTCCTGCGGCGCGGTCAGCGCGCCCGCGATCAGGCCGGCGATGATGATCAGCACGAACGGCGTCGAGCGCGTCGGATGCAGGCGCCCGAGCGCGGATGGGATCTGCCGGTTCGTCGACAGCGAGTACGCGAGCCGCGAGAGGCCGAGCATCGCCGAGTTCGCCGCTGCGATCAGTGTGGCCGCGGCCGCAGCCGCCACCACGTACTTGAGCGAGTCGCGCAGCCAATGCTGGGGGAAGCTCTCGGCGATCCCGAGCATCGGCGCCTCGAGGAAGTTGCGCGACAGCGAGGTCGCGTTGCCGCGCACCGGCAATGCCATCAGCGCGACCGTCGCGATCCTGACGTAGACGACCATGATCGTCGCCGACGCGCTGAGGATCAGCCGCTTCAGCCCGGCGCGCCCGACGGCGACCTCGCCCGCGAGCCCCGACGCGGACTCCAGCCCGGTGAACACCACCACCGCCACGCCGGCGGCGAAGATCACGTCGTCCCACTGCGGCGTGTCGCCCAGATGGATCGGGTCGATCAGCGCGTGGAGGTCGAAGAACTGGATCAGCCCGAGCACGATCAGCACGATCTGCAGGGCGATGTCGGCCAGCACCAGCGCCGTGATCCGGTTCACGCGCGTGCGCGAGAACCCGCGGATGTTGCGCACGACGACATAGCCGATGATCGCGAGCGACAGCACCAGCTCCTGGCCGCCGGAGTCGAACTGGCGATGGAACACGGTGAGGTAGTTCGTCGCCGAGAACGCCGTGACGGCGATCAGGATCGTGTAGTCCAGGAGGATCGCCCAGCCCGCGATGAACGACCACAGCTCGTTGAAGGCGTAGCGCGCGAAGACCGTCGAGCCGCCGCGGTCCTGGTGCAAGGACGATCCCTCGACGTACGTCATCGCGGCCAGGACGAACATGAACCCGGCGATGAGGAGCCGAGCGCGTGGTCGGCGACGACGCCCAGCGAGAAGTAGATCGCCGCGGCGACCGAGGTGTAGACGATCGCGAACAGCGCCGGCGAGCCCAGCGAGCGTTTTGCGACGGACCTGTGGTGCGGAGCCTGTGGCGGCGTGGCCACTACAGGGAGCGCCTCCGGCGCTCGACCCAGAATCGCAGCGCCCCTGCCGCGGCGAGCAGGATGCCGAACAGCAGGCCGACGGAGGTCGGGCCGCCACCGGCGGTGAGCGTGCGCACGACGATCGCAATGCCCAGAAGCAGCATCACAGCAGGCAGGACGCGATCGGTCACGCGGCCGGCTCCGATTGGATGATCACGCGACAGGGACGTTCGGTCAGCACGGTCTCCACAGTCTTGCCGAAGATCGTCGGCCCCTGGCGTGGCGGCAACGGCATGACGATCGCGCGGGCCTGCATCTCCTTGGCCTCCTCGACGATCAGCCGCCCCGCGCCGCCCGGGCGGACCTTCTCCACGTGCCCGGACACGCGCCGCCCGCCCTGCAGGCGCGCCTGCTCGATGACCGCCTGGGCGGCGAGCTCCTGGTCGGGCAGCTCCGCGTCGATCGGCGCCGAGTAGGGCACGGTGATGGTGACGAGCACGTGGATGCCGCGCCGGCGCCGGGCGGCGACCTTCGCCGCCGTCGCGATCGCCCCTTGGGAGTAGTGGCGCGGCTCGAGCGCGACCAGCACCGACTCGTACTCGGCCTCCTTCTCCAGCACGGGCTTGGGGACCGCGACCTTCGTCGTCGTGACGAGGTCGAGCCCCTGCCGTCTGCGAAAGACGACGTAGATGACCATCCCCAGGGCGAGCCATCCGACGCCCGCTACCGCGACGTCGACGTGCAGGAACGTGACGACGACGAACGCCAGGCCCGTGCCGATCGCGCCGAGCGCGGCGAACAGCGGCAGCTCGCGGCCCCGGATCGTGATGTTCCAGGGCCCGCGATACGGCCGCTCGTGGTCGGGCTCGCTCTGCCGCAGCTTGATCACCGCGAGATGGGCGATCGTGAACGACAACATCGCGCCGAACGCGTAGATGTTGCCCAGGAAGGTCGCCTTGCCCGGGATCAGCGTCAGGCACAACATCGCGCCGAACGCGTAGATGTTGCCCAGGAAGGTCGCCTTGCCCGGGATCAGCGTCAGGCAGGCGATCGCGCCGAAGACCAGGATCCCGATCCACGGCGTCCCGAACTTCGGGTGCAGCTGGCGCAGCCGGTCGGGCATCTGCCGGTGCAGGCCCATCGAGTAGACGAGCCGCGACACGCCGATGATCCCCGCGTTGGTGGCGATGATCAGGATCGTCGCGGCGAGGATGCCGACGTACACCTCGGCGGCGTTCTGCAGCGCGCCCAGGTGGAGCTGCTTGACCACGCCGAGGATCGGGTCGCCGGCGTAGCCGCCCTGGCTCTCCGGCAGGCCGAGCAGCGTCTGGTAGCTGCCGTCGGCGTTCTGCGTCACGGGCAGCGCGCTCAGCGCGACCAGCGGCAGGAACGCGTAGATCGCGAACACGGCGATGACCACGCGCTTGATCGCCTCGGGGATCGTCTTCGTCTCGTCCCTGGCCTCCTCGGCCATGTTCGAGATCGTCTCTATGCCGGTGTAGGCGATCATGCCCACCGGAATCGCGAGGAAGAAGTCCTTCCACGTCGGCGCGACGCCGAGATGCACGTTGTCGATCAGCGTGTGCGGGCTGAAGATCAGGATGAACCCGACGAGCACCAGCAGCAGCTGCGTGAGGAAGTCGGTGACCGCCAGGAAGATGTTCACGCCGGCGGACTCCTGGACGCCGACGATGTTCAGCATGCACAGCAGCGCGATCACGGCGATGCCGAAGAACACGTCGCCCGGCGGGTGGCGCAGCGCGTCCCAGAACAGCCCGCCGAGGTAATGCGGCACGAAGTACGCCGAGATGGCGATCGTGATCGTGTAGTTGAGCATCTGGGCCCAGGCCGCGAAGAACGACCAGAACTCGTTGAACGCGTGGCGGGCGAAGCTCGACGACCCACCCGCCTCGGGGTACATCGCGGTGGCCTCGGCGTAGGTGGCGGCCGTCAGGAAGAAGATGAACCCGGTGATGACGAACACCACCGGTGTGAGGCCCAGGGCGAAGCTCGCCACCAGCCCGAGGGCGTAGTAGATCGAGGACCCGACGTTGCCGTAGGCGGTGGAGAAGAGCGCGTTGACGCCCAGGACGCGCTGGAGCCCGTGGAGGCGGCGTTCGGCCATCTAGTGGCCGACAGTCTATGACCGACTATCGACGATGCCTGCGCAGCACCGTGAAGCTCAGCTGCCCGGGAGTGGCAACGCGCCCGTCGGCCGTCGCGGCGCTGACCGTGAAGCGGTATGTGCCCGCCTTCAGCGGCTTGTGGCGGGGCATCCGGCCCTTGAACAGCACCGCGTTGGGTCCCGCCTTGCCCTTCACGGGGAACGAGCCGCGCGCCAGGTGCCTGCCCTTGCGGCTGATCTGCTCGAGCTTGACGTTCACCGCGGCGGCGTCGGTCATGTACCACTTGATCGCCGTCCGCCCGCCCACGTGGAACACGGGCTGCGAAAGGCGCAGGTCGAGCAGCCGCAGCGTCGGCGGCAGAACCGTGACATCGCTTGTGAAGGTGTCGTCGTCGGTCGAGGTCTGCGCCGTCGGCGTGCTCGCGGTGGCGTTCATCAGGAGCGTCCCGACGACCTCCGGGCGCACGGTCAGGACGACCGTGCCCGAGTCGTCGTGCTCGATCGGGCCGAGCCGGCAGGTCAGCGTGTAGCCGCCGCCGCAGAAGCCGCGCCCCGCGCGCACCTGCAGCGGCGTGGCGGAGAACGGGAGGTTCACGACCAGCCCGACGTCCTGAGCCGTGCTCGGGCCGGCGTTGGAGACCTTGATCGTGAACGTGAGCACCCGCCCCACGGTCAGCGGCGCCGGATCGGGCCTGACGGACACCGAGAGGTTCGACAGGCACGCCGTGTGCCGGGTCGGGTCGTCCGGGCAGAGATCCTGGGTCTCGTCGCCGTAGCCGTCGCCGTCGGCGTCGTGCTCGATGTCGGCGTTCATCAGCAGCTCGCGATTCGCCTGCTTGCTCGGCGTCGCGGTGAACGAGCCGATCGGCGCCCCGAAGACGAAGACAGCGGTCGTGGTCGACGTCGCCGCGATCTTGGCGCCGCCGGCCGTCCGGTCGTCGAGTCCGAGGATGTCGCCGGCCTTGACCGCCATGTGCGACGCGAACGTCGTCGTCCCTGCCTGCGACATGCTCTGCTGCTCGCTGGTCGCCGCGCCGGTGTACGAGTTGGTCCCGGCCGGGCGCAGCGCCCGCAGCGCCAGGCCGCTGGCCGCCGAGCCGCTCTTCACGCTCCAGTGGACGACGACGCCGTCGAACGGCGCGACGGTGCTCGGCGCGTTCGTCGCGTTGTCCACGGTGAACGCCGTGCACGGAGTCGCGCAGAGCGTCTGCGTGGCGGCCTTCGACAGGTCCGAGCCGACCGTGGCGGCCGCGTGGGCCGCTGCGGCGGGGCCGAGCGCCGCCAGGACCGTTGCGAGCGCGAGGCTCCTGCGCATCGTCAGTCGATGCCCTCCACCAG
>VAYD01000333.1:0-472 GCA_005883905.1 Actinomycetota bacterium | reverse complement strand
CAGGAGCGCGCCTGCTCGAGCGAGGGGAACTCGATCACCACCGTGCGGTCGGCGTCCCACGTGCCCTCGACGCACTCGGTGGCGCCGCCGCGGACGATGAACCGGCCGCCGAAGGGCTCGAGCGAGGCGAGCGTCCCGGAGCGGTAGTCCGCGTAGCGGTCCTCGTCGCTGATGCTCACGCGGACGATCGCGTAGCCCTTAGGCATAGAGCTCCTCGATGCGCTCGGCGTACTTCTCCACGATCGGCTTGCGCTTGAGCTTCATGGTCGGCGTCAGCTCCTCGCCGCCGGGCAGCCACTCGTCCGCGAGCAGCGCGAAGCGCTTGATCTGCTCTACGCGCGACAGGCGGCTGTTGGCGGCATCCACTTCGGACTGAACACGCCCGGCGACCTCGGGGTTGCGGGGATCGAGCCCGGCTTCCGGGTCGAGCACGAGCAGCGCAACGTTGAACGGGCGCCGATCGCCGATCACG
>VAYD01000332.1:4557-5388 GCA_005883905.1 Actinomycetota bacterium | reverse complement strand
GCCGCAACCGCCCACCGGCGCCCACCGCTGGCATCGTGACAACGGCCTGATGGGCCGGGACATGCGGCTGCTCTGGCGCGACCAGCCGAGGGTGACCGTGAAGGTCGCCGTCTACCTCACCGACGTTGAGTCCCCCGACGACGGCGCACTGGAAGTGGTGCCTCGCAGTCACCTCGACACGGCGTCGCGATACCCCACCGAGGAGCAGCCCGACGGAGTGCCGATCCTCGGACCCGCCGGTACGATCGCCGTTTTCGACGCCCGGCTCTGGCACCGCCGCCGGGACAATCTCGGCACTCGCATCCGACGCGCCATGTTCATGGCGTACAGCTACCGGTGGCTGACCTCGCGCGACACCCCGTTCGAGGACGTGCCGGAGTGGGCCGGCCTGCCGGCGATCCGCCGTCAGCTGCTCGGAGACAAGACGGTCGACCCGTTCTACTGGGCCTCCGGTGAGCTCCCGCTCGATCCCCGCTCGACAGATCTCCAGGAGGCGGCATGACTCGGGCGGGTAACAGCGACGCGGCTAAGCCGTGCGCTCGTGCGTCCACCACGCTGCGAACAGGATGAGCGCGAGCGCGACGCCGGCGAAGATCGCTGTCTCGACGCCTTGGAGGGTCCAGAAGCGGCTCGCCGGCTCGTAGACGGCGTGCATCAGCCCGGGCCCGTGTCCCAGCTTGTCGTTCCCTTCGCTGATCACCCAGGCATGGTTGAGGTCCGGGCCTCCACGGGAGGGGTCGCGTCCGGTTGGCGACGCGAGCCAGGTCGAGCTGAGCGGCGACACGATGCGCTGACGCAACCAGGTGTCGAAGAAGATGCGCGCGGCGAAGT
>VAYD01000332.1:0-4497 GCA_005883905.1 Actinomycetota bacterium | reverse complement strand
AACGGCACGATGCCTTCGGCGTCGTACACGCTGTTCTCCATGCGCCCGTGCACGCGCACGAACGGCGCGTGCCACCAGGTCATGGCCAGCGTCAGCACGAGTGCCGCGAGGAGCGCGGCGCCGACGATGACCGCGAGCTTGCAGGTGATCCAGCGGCGGCGCGTGATGCTCTGCGTCCACGCCAGGCGCGTGGTGCCGTTCTCGAGCTCGAGGACGAACGGTGCCGCGAGCAGGACGCCGATCAGGCCGGGAACGAGGGTGAGCCAGGCCAACAGGTTGGCGAGCGGCTCGAAGCGCGTGGTGAACTCCTGGATCGTCAGGTCGCAGCTGTTGGGCGGGTTGCGGCCGATACAGGCGGCGAGCCCGTCGTGGTGGTACGTGGACGCCATGTCCAGCCCGGTGGGGACGAGCAGGGCCACGATCAGCGCGAGGATCGCGGCGGCGAGCAGGGTCTCCGTGCGTTGCAGGCGCCAGCTGACCCAGGTCATCGTGCCACCGCCTCGCGGCTCGACGCGCGTCTCGCGCCGTTCGTGGCCCCGTAGCCGAGGTAGGCATGGCCGTTGGCGCGCACGAGGAGCGTCGTCTGGCGCTCGGTGTGACTCTCCCGGATGACGTCGTGGACACGCTCGACGGTCGCCGGATCGGTGCGCGGGCCGGTGAGAAGCCGATGGCTCGCCACGATCTCGTCGATCGGGCCGACGAGTTGCGTGCGAGCGTGGGAGAGGATCACCAGGTGGTCGCAGACCCGCTCGAGGTCGGCGACGATGTGCGAGGAGAGGATGACGGTCATCCCGGTCTCCACGACCGCCTCCATCACCGACTGCAGGAACTCGCGGCGGGCGAGCGGATCGAGCGAGGCGACCGGTTCGTCGAGGAGGAGCACCTCGGGGCGCTTCGCCAGCGCGAGCGTCAGCGCGACCTGAGCCTGCTGCCCGCCCGACAGACTGCCGGCCTTCTGGCCCAGGGGTCGTCCCAGCTCGGATTGAGCTTGCGGCCGAGCTTGAGGGTCTCGCCGACCGTGAGGCCGCGGTACAGCGGATGCTCCTGGGCGACGAACCCGATGCGCGGAAGCAGCGTCCGCGCGTCCGTGCGCGGCGACTGGCCAAGCACGTGGACGGTGCCCGCGCTCGGCCGCGAGAGGCCGACTGCGAGCTGCAGCAGGGTGGTCTTGCCGGCGCCGTTGGGTCCGACGAGCGCCGTGACCGAGCCGGCCGGGATCTCGAGCGCGCAGTCGCGCAGCGCCCACTTCGACCCGTAGCGCTTGCCGAGGCCGACGGCCTTCAGGGCCGTATGTTCGCTCATGCTCACGCCGCCCTCGACGCCGCGGGCGGCCGGACCGTGTCGGCGAACAGCGCCGCCATGTTCTCGTCGTCGAGTCCCGCCGCGCGAGCTCGGCCGACCCAACGCGCGAGCGCCGAGCGAAGCTCCTTCACGCCGTCAGGCGGCGATGGCTGCAGGTCGCTCGAGACGAAGGTCCCCACGCCACGGCGCCCTTCGACCAGGCCCGCGAGATCGAGCTCGCGGTAGGCCTTGAGCACCGTGTTCGGGTTGATCGTGAGGCTACTCACGACCTCCTTGACCGTCGGCAGCTGATCGCCGGGGCGCAGGATCCCGAGTCGGACCGCCTGGCGGACCTGCTGCACAAGCTGGAGATACGTGGGGACGCCGGACCGGGCATCCAGATGGAATTGAATCACTTGCTTCTTTCCCTAGTCAGCTAGATAAAGCGATGTATAGCGACCGGGAGGTGGGGCTGTCAAGGCGGCGGGACGCCGTGCGGGACCTCGCCGCCGGGGTCCGGGTGATCTCTAGGGCTTGCGCGCGGGCGGAAACGGCCCGGCGTCGTCGATCAGTTCGGCGAACAGGATCTCGCCCGCATTCGTCATGCCGGGACCGCCGCGGCGCCCTTCTCGGGGTTCCAAGCGTTGCCTCACAGTCGTCTCGGGGGTTTGCCTCCGATCAGCACCTCGCCGCCGCGGTGTGGTGTGACGACGAGCATGCTGCGCCGCGCGCGCTCGGGTTCGGGTCGCACCGGTCGGATCGTCAGGTCCGCCGCCGCGCGCAGCACCTCGCGCATCTCCATTTCGGCGAACGGCGCTCCCGCGCAGCGCCGCACGCCCCCGCCGAACGGGATCCACGACATCGGGTTTGGCGCCGCGCCCTCGAGCCAGCGCTCGGGCCGGAACGCGCCGGCCTCGGGCCAGAGGTCCTCGCGGCGCATGGCGAGCCACAGGCAAGCCGCGACCTGGACGCCGGCGGGCAGCGTGCGCCCGGCGATCCGCGCCGGCGCCAGCAGCCGGCGTGGGGCGATCGTGAGGGCGGGGCGCACGCGCAACACCTCCTTGACGACCGCGTCCAGGTAGGCCGGGTCGCCCTCGCCCAGGCGCGCGTGCACGGCGGGGTGGCGGGCCAGCCGTTCGAACGCCCAGGCCAGCGAGGCCGCGGAGCTGTCATGACCGCCGACGAGCAGCGCCACGAGCTGATCGCGCAGGTGCCGGTCCGTCGGCGGCTTGCCCTCGTCGTCGCGCTGCTCGAGCAGCAGCGCGAGCACCGAATCGCCGCTCGGCTCGGCCCGTCGTCGCGCCACGACGTCGAGCAGCAGCGCGTCGAACCGCTCGACCCCAAGACGGAAACGGCCCCACGGGCTGCGCGGCCCGAGGTCGCGCTGCACGAGCGCCATGGCGAGCATCCGCGGCAGCGAGCGAACGCCGTCGAGCGTGCCCTCGACCGCCTCGCGCAGCTGCGCCGCCTCCCGCTCGCCGCGGGCGCCGAAGACCACCCGCAGGATGACCTCCAGCGTCAGGTGCCGCATCCGCTCCAGCGTGGCCACGCGACCGCTCCATGTGGCGAACTCCCGCGAGGCGAGCTCCGCGACGGTCGGCGCGAAGGCGCGCATGCGCTCCCCGTGGAATGGAGTCTGCAGCAGCCGTCGCTCGCGCAGATGCTCCTCGCCGTCGAGCAACAGGATCGACTGCGGCCCGGCGAAGGGCCGCAGGAACTCCCAGCTCTGCCCGGCGGGCGCGATCGCCGGATCCAGACGGAAGATCTCACGCACGGCGTCGGGATGCGAGAAGAGCACCATCGGCTCCTGCGTCCAATACGTGCGGATCGTCACCGGGTCGCCGAACCGCTCGTGCACGCGCCGCATGAACGCCGCCGGACGCGCCATCCACGCGACGGTCTGCCAAGCGGCGGGGGCGCGCGGGCCGGGCGGCCGGTCCAGATCATCCATGGCAGCAGCCACCTCCTACCCGGTCCAGCGGGCAGTGGGTTGCTACGGGGCGTCTACCTGGGGCAAGACATCTCGGCCGAGCAGCTTGCCCTGATAGCCAACCGGCTCCTCCCGTAACGCGCGTGTGAAGTATGGGATCACCTCCCGGCCGAGGCTCCCGCCGTGCATGCCATGGATCCAGTCGGGGTCGAGGGCCTCGATTCGATCGACCACGTCCCTGACCGGCTGGTCGTGGGCGAAGATCCCGATCTGGCGGTAGTACTCGCACATCATGCTGCTGAGGTTCTCGGTCACCACCGGTGGCTGATCACCGGGCTGGATGAAGAGATCGGAAGGAAATACGCTCCGGGTGGCCTCGTCGAACAGCATCATCGAGTCCCAGTGGTGAACGTGCGGCGTCTCCAGGAAGCGGAGCTTGTGCTTGCCGAGATCAACCACCTCCCCCTCGGTATGGCCCTCGACGCGGCCCGAATAGTTCCAGCCGCTCAGATTCAGGATGGCGCTCAAGGCGCTGCACGCGAGCGCGCAGTTCGGCGCGACTTCTAGGAAGCGGTCCATTCCGCCGGTCTCGTCTGCCTCGAAGTGCAGGAGCATCACGTACTCGAGCTTCCCGGGATCGAGCACTTGCGCGATGCCGTCACGGACGCCCTCGTACAACCCGTACATCCCGGTGTGGATGAGCCCGGGGCGCTCGTCGTCGATCAGGAACTGGCTGAACTGAAACTCGGTGTCCGGAAGCTGGACAGTCGTGCAGATCTTGTAGATCCCGTCGACAATTTCGTCTACGCGGGCCATCGTTGGTCCTCCTCTCCGCGTGCCGCATTTCGGCGGACAATCTCCGGCTTGGTCGTCGAACGCTACTGCTCCGCGCGAAGACCAAAAGCAGGAAGCAGCGGACCTACGCACGAAGCGCAGGACCGCCGCTAGACCGCGAGCGCGGCGAGGCGGGTGTCGACGGCGCGGCGCACGCGGGCGAGCGCTGCCGGGTCCGAGGAGGCGACGAACTGCATGTTGCCCAGGACCATGTAGGCGTTCAGCTCGAAGGCGATCTGCGCCGCGTCGGCGGTGGGATCGAGCTCGCCGGCTCCCTGCGCGGCCGCGACCTGCTGCGCGAGCAGGGTGAGCCAGCGCTGGCTGAACGCCATCGCGCCGTCGCGCACGGGGCCCGGGTGGGTGTCGAGCTCGCTCATCGCGGAGACGAAGAAGCAGCCGCCGGGAAAGACGGCTTCCTCGACATGGTCGAGGAAGCGCTCGATGTAGGCCCG
>VAYD01000331.1 GCA_005883905.1 Actinomycetota bacterium | reverse complement strand
TGATCGACGTCCCGATGCTCCAGGCGCAGGCGATCTGGGGCGCGGTGCTGATCGTCGTGCTCGGCGCGCTCGCGGATCTCGTCGTCGTCCGGCTCGACCCGCGGGTCCGTTCGCGCGGGTTCTAGACTGGGTCGTCCGTGTCTTCCGGACCCTCGCTGTACCGCCGCCACCGCCCCCGCACGTTCGCCGACGTCGTGGGCCAGGAGCACGTCGTGCGCACGCTCAGCAACGCGATCGAGCACGGCAAGGTCCATCACGCCTACCTGTTCGTGGGCTCGCGCGGGACCGGCAAGACCTCGATGGCGAAGATCCTCGCCGCCTGCCTGAACTGCGTGAACGGGCCGACTGTCGAGCCCTGCGGCGTCTGCGACTCCTGCGTCTCGATCGCCAGCGCGACGTCGCTGGACGTCATCGAGATGGATGCGGCCTCGAACAACTCGGTGGACGACATCCGCGACCTGCGCGAGGCGGTCGCCTACGCGCCGGTCAGCGGGCGCAGCAAGGTCTACATCCTCGACGAGGCGCACATGCTCTCCACCGCCGCGTGGAACGCGTTCCTCAAGACGCTCGAGGAGCCGCCGCCGAACACGGTCTTCGTGCTCGCCACGACCGAGGCGGCGAAGGTCCTGCCGACCGTCGTGGACCGCTGCCATCGCTTCGACTTCACGCGCCCGACCGTCGAGCAGCTCGCTGCGGTCGTTCGGCGCGTGGCCGAGAAGGAGAGCATCCAGATCGGCCCCGACGCCGTCGGGCTGCTCGCCCGCCACGCGACCGGTTCGTTCCGCGACGCGCTCGGCACGCTCGAGCAGCTCGTCACCTACAGCGGCGCGACGATCGCGATCGACGACGTGCTGGCCGTGCTCGGCGTCGCCGACGCCGACCTCGTCTTCGGCGCGGTGGACGCGGTTGCGTCGGGCGACCCGAAGTCTGCGCTGCTGGCGGTCGCGAAGCTGGGGGAGACGGGCCGCGACATGGGCGGTTTCATGCGCGACCTCGAGATCCACGCGCGCGAGCTGCTCGTCGTCCAGACGCTCGGCTCGGTGCCCGCCGAGATCTCGATCACGCCCGATCGCGATCAGCGCCTGGCCGAGCAGGCCGCCCGCGTGACGCAGGCCGACGCCGTGCGGCTGCTCGACCTGCTCGCAGCGGCGATGAAGGCCGTGCGCGACGGCGCGGACGCGCGCACGCAGCTGGAGCTCGCACTGACGAAGGCCGCCAGCCCCGAGGTCGACGCGGGCGCCCGTGCGCTGCACGCGCGCATCGAGCGCCTCGAGCAGGCGCTGAGCGGCGAGCCACAGGTGACGGTGCCGCGTGTCGAGCCGCCGCCGGCCCCGCCCGGCACGCCGCAGCCGCGGGCCGAGGAGACGTCGCCGCCCGAGCCCTCGCCGCAGCCCGCCGCGGTCGTCGTCGCCGAGCCGCCCGCCCCCACGGGCGGGCTCGAGCTCGGCGTCGTGGCCGAGCTCTGGCCGGCGGTCGTCGACGCGGTCCGCGTCGACGACGACGTCCTCGCGATGTGCCTGACCGAGGCGCGCCCCGTCGACTGCGCGGAGCGCTCGCTCGTGATCGCGTTCCACCCCGACGACACCATGCGCCGGCGCAAGGCCGAGTCCGCCCGCGCGCGTCAGGTCGTCGCCGAGGCGCTGCGCAGCCTGACCGGCGTCGCGCCACAGATCAGCGTCGAGGCGCGCGAGCTCGACCCCGCCGTCGAGGAGGCCCCGGCCGACCCCGAGGCCGAGCTGCTCGAGCGCCTCAAGGCAGAATTCGACGCCGAGGAGATCCTCGACGACCCCGACCAGGAAGGCGCCGCCTGATGCCTCAGCCGCCCAACATGAACAAGATGCTGCAGCAGGTCCAGAAGATGCAGCAGGACATGGTCGCCGCGCAGGAGCAGCTCAAGAACGAGACCGTCGAGGCCTCGGCCGGCGGCGGGATGGTCAAGGTCGTCGTGTCCGGCGACCTCGACGTCAAGTCGATCACGATCGACGCCGCCGCGATCGACCCGGAGGATCCGGAGCTGCTGCAGGACATGGTGCTCGCCGCCGTCAACGAGGGCCTGCGCTCGGCCCAGGAGCTCGCGGCGAACAAGATGGGCGGGCTCACCGGCGGCCTGGACCTCGGCGGCCTGGGCCTCCCAGGCTTTTAGTTGTTCGCCCCGCCGATCCAGCGGCTGGTGACCGAGCTCGGCAAGCTCCCGGGCGTCGGCGCGCGCACCGCGCAGCGGCTCGCCTTCCACATCCTGCGCGCGCAGCCCGAGGACGCCAACGCGTTGGCCGACGCGATTCGCGAGGTCAAGGAGAAGATCGGGTTCTGCGAGATCTGCTTCAACCTCGCCGAGGGGGCGCGCTGCATGATCTGCGCCGACGAGCGCCGCGATCCGTCGGTGATCTGCGTGGTCGAGGAGGCCGGCGACGTCATCCCGATCGAGCGCACCCACGAGTTCCGTGGGCGCTACCACGTGCTCGGCGGCGCGCTGTCGCCGATCGACGGGGTGGACCCGGAGGACCTGAAGCTCGGCGAGCTCTACGCGCGCGTTGCGAGCGGCGGCGTGATCGAGGTCGTGCTCGCCACCAACCCCACCACGACCGGCGAGGCAACCGCGCTGCACATCGCGACCGCGCTGCGAGAACGCGCCCCGGACGTCACGGTCACGCGCCTGGCCAGCGGCCTGCCGATCGGCAGCGACCTCGAGTACGCCGACGAGGTCACGCTCGGTCGCGCGCTCTCGGGCCGCCGCGCGCTGTAGCGCTCAGCCGAACTCGAACGTCGTCACGCCGTAGACGCGGCTGACGTCGTCGTTCGGCTCGCCGCCGCGGTACATCCGTGCGGTTGCGAAGACCGGCTGCATCGCATAGCGCCGCGCCAGCGCGGTCGCCTCCTCGTTGGACTCCGGGACGTCGAGGTACAGCGCCGCCCGGTCGCCCGCAGCGGCGGCGAGCCCGCGGAACAGCGCGTCGGCCGTGTCCGAGTCGTCGGCGAACAGCGGCCCTGCCCTGACGCCCTCCCGGCAGCGCCGTCCGATGGCATAGCCGCGCAGGCCGGCGTCGTCGGGCGCGGCGAGCGCCATTCCCGCCGGCCGTCCGGCGATCCACGCGTCGAGGAATGCGCTCCGGGGCGCGCCGAAGACCGCCGCGTCGTAGGCGACCAGCTCGTCGTACGGGACGTCCGCGAGGTCGACCACGTCGGCCGGGCGCGTGCCGCCGCCACTGCCTTCGTAGCGCGCGCTT
>VAYD01000330.1:533-4545 GCA_005883905.1 Actinomycetota bacterium | reverse complement strand
CCGACGTTGCTGGCCGCACTCGAGAAGCCCGCGCCCGACCGCTACGACGTGCTGTTCGCCGCCTTCCGGGCGGGCGCGTCGATCGAGGACGTCCAGGCGCGGACGGAGATCGACCCGTGGTTCCTGCGCGAGCTGCGCGAGGCCGCGCTGGATCCGGATGCGGTCTTCGCCGGCGAGCGCTCGTTCAAGGCGGTCGACACCTGCGCGGCGGAGTTCGCGGCCGAGACGCCGTACTACTACTCGGGATGGGAGCGGTCGCGGGCGGACGAGGTGCGGCGCGGTGACCGGCCGTCGGTCGTGATCCTGGGTGCGGGGCCGAACCGGATCGGGCAGGGGATCGAGTTCGACTACTGCTGTGTGCACGCGGCGATGACCGTGCGCGAGGCGGGGCGCGACGCCGTGATGGTCAACTGCAACCCGGAGACGGTGTCGACCGACTACGACACGAGCGACCGCCTGTACTTCGAGCCGCTGACGCTATGGCGTGATCGTGCAGTTCGGGGGCCAGACGCCGCTGAAGCTCGCCCACGGCCTCGAGCAGGCGGGCGTGACGATCCTCGGCACGAGCGTCGACGCGATCGACCTGGCCGAGGACCGCGGGCGCTTCGGCGCGCTGCTCGACTCGCTCGGCTACGCGGCGCCGCCGTACGCGACCGCAAGGTCCGTGGACGAGGCGATCGCCGGCGCGCCCGAGGTCGGCTGGCCGCTGCTCGTGCGGCCGAGCTACGTCCTCGGCGGCCGCGCGATGGAGATCGTCTACGACCTCGACGGCCTGCACGACTACCTGAGTCGCCATGCCCGCGATGGCCGCGAGATCTTCCTCGACCGGTTCCTGGAGAACGCGATCGAGGTCGACGTCGACGCCCTCTGCGACGGCGAGGACGTCTGGATCGGCGGGATCATGCAGCACGTCGAGGAGGCCGGCATCCACTCGGGCGACAGCGCCTGCGTGCTGCCGCCGCACTCGCTCGGTCCCGACATGCTCGACACGATCCGCGAGCAGACCCGCGGCATCGCGCTCGGCCTCGGCGTGGTCGGCCTGATCAACGTCCAGTACGGGATCCACGCGGGCGAGCTGTACGTGATCGAGGCGAATCCGCGCGCGTCGCGCACGGTCCCGTTCGTCTCCAAGGCGATCGGCCTGCCGCTGGCCAAGATGGCCTGCCGGCTGATGCTCGGCGAGAAGCTCTGCGACCTTGGGCTTCCGGCGGACCCGATGGGCCACGACCATGTCTCGGTCAAGGAGGCGGTGCTTCCGTTCGACCGCTTCGAGGGCGCCGACGCGATCCTCGGTCCCGAGATGCGCTCGACCGGCGAGGTGATGGGCATCGCCCGCGACTTCCCGACCGCGTTCGCCAAGGCCCAGGCCGCGGCGGGCGCGCCGCTCCCGCAGCAGGGCACGGTGTTCATCACCGTCACGGATTCCGACAAGTCCGGCGTGCACGGGATCGCGGGGCCGCTGTACGACGCGGGCTTCCGGGTCGTCGCCACGGCCGGCACCGCGCAGGCGATCCGCGGCATGGGCGTTCCCTGCGACTCGATCAACAAGATCGCGGAGGGCTCGCCGCACGTGGTCGACCTGATCGAGACCGGCGAGGTGACGCTGGTGATCAACACGCCGACAGGCTCCGGCGCTCGCACCGACGGCTACGAGATCCGCCGCGCCGCGATCGCCCGTGGCATCCCCTGCCTGACGACCCTGTCGGGCGGCACCGCGGCGGCGCGCGCGATCGGCGCGGCGGCCCGCGGGCAGGCCGAGGTGCTGTCGCTGCAGGAACTGCATCGGGCGACGGAAGCCGTCTGATGTTCGGCCGCCGCGCATGCACGGTCGTCGAGCGCACGACCTACGGCCCGTACGTCGTCGTCGACGTCCATGATCCCGATGGGCCGGCGCCTGCGCCGGGGCAGTTCTACATGCTCGCCGCGGTCGAGCGCTGGGGTGGGGGCGATGGCGAACGCCCGTTCCTGCCGCGCGCGTTCAGCGTCCTGCGTGCGCGCGAGGGCCGGCTGTCGTTCCTGTTCGACGACGTCGGCCCGGGCACCAACCGGCTGATGGACCTCGACCGCGAGGACGAGCTCTGGCTCACCGGGCCGCTCGGCGAGGGCTGGCGCCCGACCGACCGCCGCCCGATCCTCATCGGCGGCGGCGTCGGGATCGCGCCACTGGTCGCGCTGGCCGACACGCTCGACGCGCCCGAGGTGCTGCTCGGCTTCCGCGACGCGCACCACGCGCAGGCGGCCGCGCTTGTCACTCAGGGGTCTGACCCCTCAGTGACAACCGACGACGGGTCGGCCGGGCACCACGGGCTCGTGACCGAGTTGCTTCCCGACGATCTGTCCGGAGTCGAGCTGTTCGCCTGCGGGCCGCCGGCGATGCTCGAGGCGATCCGCCGCCTCGGGGTTCCGGCGCAGCTCGCGCTCGAGTCCGGGATGGCGTGCGGCTTCGGCGCCTGCTTCGGCTGCGTCACGCCGCTGGCCGAGGGCGGCTATGCGCGCGTGTGCGTCGACGGCCCTGTCTTCGCGGCCGCCGAGCTCGCGGAGGTGCCGGCGCATTGATCGACTTCTGCGGCCTGCAGCTCGAGCACGAGGTCATCAACGGCTCGGGGACCTTCGATGCGATCGCCGCACGGCGGGCGTTCGGTGCCGAGCTGCTCGACCGCTTCCCCTTCAGCGCCTTCGTCTCCAAGACGATCACGCTCAAGCCGCGCGCCGGCAATCCGCCGCCGCGCCTGTGGGAGACAGCGGGCGGCATGATCAACTCGATCGGCCTGCCGAACAAGGGCCTCGCCGGCTACCTCGAGCACGACCTGCCGCAGCTCGCGGAGCTGCCCGTCCCGTTGATCACGAACGTCATGGGGTCGACCGCCGAGGAGCTCACGGAGCTCGCGGCCGCCTGCGACGAGCGCCCGGAGATTGCTGCGATCGAG
This sequence comes from Actinomycetota bacterium, assembly GCA_005883905.1. Taxonomy (GTDB): domain Bacteria; phylum Actinomycetota; class Thermoleophilia; order Solirubrobacterales; family Solirubrobacteraceae; genus AC-49. Next base: position 1,618 of record VAYD01000330.1, on the reverse strand, counting down.
CTGAACGTCTCGTGTCCCAACGTCGCAACAGGCCTGGACATCGGCGCGGTGCCGGCGGAGCTCGAGCGCGTCGTGGCGGGCGTCCGCCCCGCCACGACCAAGCCGCTGATCGTCAAGCTCACGCCCAACACCGCCGACGTCGCAGCGTGCGGCCGGGCGGCAGAGGCAGGTGGCGCCGACGCCGTGTCGCTCATCAACACCCTGCGCGCCATGGCGCTCGACTCCGACGGCGAGCCCTGGCTGGGCGGCCGGACCGGCGGGCTGAGCGGCCCGGCGATCCGCAATGTCGCCGTCGCCCAGGTCGCCGCCGTCGCGGCAGGTGTCACGGTCCCGATCGTGGGTATGGGTGGGGTTCAAACAGGGGCCCACGCGCTGGATCTGCTGCGAGCCGGCGCGACGCTGGTCGCCGTCGGGACGGAGAGCTTCCGGGATCCTGCGGCGGGCGGCAGAATCGCCCGTGAACTGCGTGAAAAAGCCGCAAACTCCGCGAATCCTTTCGCGTGAACGCCGGCGTGCGCTCGACAGCGCCTCAAAAAGCCCTGCAAGTGTGCGGAAAACACTCGACCACTCTGAAGAAGCATCTAGCTCAGGTCGAGCGTCAGGTGAATTCGGACGATTTGCCTTGCCCCGGCCTCGCGAGTCTGTATCTTCTCCCGCCGTGCCGCCGGCCACGAACATGCCCTCCAAGCTCTCGGCGGCGCCGGAGCGTTCCTTGAACCAGCGGATGGATGCGCTCGAGCGCGCCAACAGAATCAGGACCGCGCGCGCTCAGCTGAAGCGTGATCTGAAGGCCGGCAAGGTCTCGATCCACAAGCTGCTGCTGCAGCCGCCCGCGTACCTGGAGACGGCCAAGGTCTTCGACATGCTGCTCGCCGTTCCCAAGTACGGGCGCGTGAAGGCCAACAAGGTCCTGGTCCAGTGCCGCATCTCGCCGTCGAAGACGATCGGCGGACTCTCGGAGCGTCAGCGCACCGAGCTCGTTTCAATGTTGCGCCGCTGAGGCGCAGAAGATGTCACGCGTCTTCGTCATCACCGGGCCTTCCGGTGTGGGCAAGGGCACGCTGATCCGGCTGCTCCGCGAGCGC
>VAYD01000330.1:0-449 GCA_005883905.1 Actinomycetota bacterium | reverse complement strand
GCCGAGTACTCCGGCCGGCGCTACGGGACGCTGCGGTCCGAGCTGCAGCGCCAGCTCGACGCCGGCCGGCCCGTGGTGCTGGAGATCGAGGTCCAGGGCGCGCGCCAGGTCCGCGAGGCGATGCCGGAGGCGGTGCAGATCTTCATCGAGCCGCCCGCGGGCGTGGCGCTGCGCGACCGCCTCGTGGGCCGCGGCACCGACGATCCCGACGAGATCGCGCGGCGCATGCAGGTCGCCGGGGAGGAGCTCGCGGCCGCCGGCGAGTTCCACCACCGCGTCGTGAACGACCGCCTCGACGAAGCGCTTGCACGCCTGCAGGGAATCGTCGGCCGTGCACTAGAATCCGATCCGTGATCTCACCGCGAATCGACAAGCTGCTGGAGAACGTGGACTCGAACTACGCGTCCGTCATCGTCGCTGCAAAGCGCGCCCGGCAGATCAACAGCTAC
>VAYD01000273.1 GCA_005883905.1 Actinomycetota bacterium | reverse complement strand
CGCGCGGCTCGCGTTCGACACGCCCGTGCACCTCGACCAGGTCACGTACGAGGGCATCGAGCACATCACCGCCGACGACATGGAGTACGCGCGCGATCTCGGCCTGGGGCTGAAGCTGCTCGGCACGGCAGAGCGTGTCGATGGCGGGCTCAGCGTCCGCGTGCACCCGGCGTTCCTCTACGGCAGCCATCCGCTCGCGAGCGTCGGCGGCCCGTTCAACGCCGTGACGATCGAATCCGAGTCGATCACGGAGATCACGCTCAGCGGCCCCGGCGCCGGCGGCCCGCAGACGGCCAGCGCGGTCCTCGGCGACGTCATCAGCGCGATGATCCCGCCGGCCTCGACCCCCGAGGCGACCCAGGCGCTGGAGATCGTCCAGGACGTCGAGTCGGCGTTCTACCTGCATATGGAGGTCGCCGACCGCCCCGGCGTGCTCGCCCAGGTCGCGCAGATCCTCGGGCTGCAGGGCGCGTCGGTGAAGTCCGTCGTGCAGAAGGGCCTGGGGGAGAAGGCGCGGCTCGTGATGGTCGTGCACCCGCTGCTGGAGTCGAAGTTCTACGCCGCGGTCGACCTGATCGCCGGGCTCGACTTCATGCGCTCGCGCCCGCGGGCGATCCGGGTCATCGAGGAGGAGTTCACGTGAATTCGTCCCGCCCAGGCCTGATCGAGCGCTACCGCGACCGGCTGCCGTTCGAGCCCGGCGACCCGGTCGTGTCGATGGGCGAGGGCTCGACGCCGCTCGTGCGCGCCGACCACGTCTCGGAGCTCGCCGGCTGCGAGGTGTGGCTGAAGCTCGAGGGGCTGAACCCGACCGGGTCGTTCAAGGACCGCGGCATGACCTGCGCGGTGAGCGCCGCGGTGCGCGAGGGGGCACAGGCCGTCATATGCGCCTCGACCGGCAACACCGCCGCGAGCGCCGCGGCCTACGCCGCCCGCGCCGGGCTGACCGGCGCGGTGATCGTTCCCGAGGGCAAGATCGCCACCGGCAAGCTCGCCCAGGCCCTGATGCACGGCGCGCGCGTCATCGCGCTGCGCGGCAACTTCGACCAGGCGCTCGAGCTCGTGCGCGAGCTGTGCGGGCGCCACCCGATCGCGCTCGTCAACAGCGTCAACGACTTCCGGCTCGAGGGCCAGAAGACCGCGGCGTTCGAGGTGCTCGAGGACCTCGGCGGCGAGGTCGACGCGGTCTGCCTGCCGGTCGGCAACGCCGGCAACATCACCGCCTACTGGAAGGGCTTCGTCGAGGCGGGCGCGGCGCCCGCGATGTACGGGTTCCAGGCGGAGGGCGCGGCGCCCCTTGTAACCGGCAGGCGCGTGGACAAGCCCGAGACCGTCGCCAGCGCGATCCGCATCGGCAACCCCGCGCGGTGGGAGGAGGCGATGGCCGCGATGCGCGACTCGCGCGGCGCGGTCAACGCCGTGAGCGACGAGCAGATCCTCGATGCCTATCGGATGCTCGCCTCGCGCGAAGGGGTGTTCTGCGAGCCCGCGAGCGCAACCTCGGTCGCCGGGCTGCTGCACCACCGCGCGGGCGGCGCACGGCGCGTGGTGTGCGTGCTCAGCGGCCACGGCCTCAAGGACCCGCAGACGGCGCTCGAGCAGGCCGGCTCGGTGGTGCCCTGCGAGGCGACGATCGAGGCCGTCGAGCGCGCGGTGCTGGGATGAACCGCCGGCGCCTGGTCCGTGTGCCGGCGAGCTCTGCGAACCTCGGCCCGGGCTTCGACACGTTCGCCGCCGCGCTGGCGCTGTACATGGAGCTCGAGGTCGAGGAGACCGGCACGTTCGCCGTCGAGACCGACCTGCAGATCGCGACGGATCGCCGCAACCTCGCGGTTCGCGGCTTCGAGAAGCTCCACGCGCCCGACCGCTTCACGTTCCGCATCAGCTCGGACATCCCGCTCAGCGGCGGCCTGGGCACGAGCGCGGCCGCATACGTCGCCGGGCTGATGGCCGCCGATCATCTCTTCGAGCTCGACGCCGACCTCCTGGCGCTGGCGAGCGAGCTCGAGGGCCACCCCGACAACGTCGCAGCCGCGCTCTACGGCGGGTTCGTCATCTGCGCCGACGGACAGGCGACCCGCTTCGACGTCCCGGCCGGCCTGGAGGCGGTGCTCGTCGTGCCCCACGAGCCGGTCCGCACGCGCGAGGCCCGCGACGCGCTGCCGTCCGAGGTGCCGATCGCCGACGCGATCTTCAACGTCGGCCACGCGGCGCTCCTGACGCTCGGGCTGGCGAGGGGCGAATGGGACCTTGTGGCGCGCGGACTGCGCGACCGGCTGCACCAGCCCTACCGCGCGCACCTCTACCCGCGAACGGCGGAGCTCGTCGAGCAGGCGCACGAACTCGGCGCGCTCGGCGCGACGGTCTCCGGAGCCGGACCGACCGTCCTGGTCTGGTGCCATCTCGAGCAGACGCCCGGCGTCGTCGGCGTACTGCGCCGCCGGGCCGAGGGCTGGGCGGACGTGATGCGCGCCCCGTTCGAGCCGATGGGCGCGGACGTCCGCGAGCTGTAGATGCCGGCGATCGAGCCTGAGCTCTGGGTGCGCGACACGGCGACGGCCATCGCCTACTACGAGCGCGCCTTTGGCGCGGTCGTCGAGCATCGCGTCGGCGGACCGGATGACCCGGACGGCGTCGCCCGGCTCTCCATCGGCGGCGCGCGGTTCTGGGTCGCCGGGACCTCCGAGGACATGAAGCGCCACGATGCAGCCGAGCTCGGCGGTGGCACCGCCCGCTTCCTCCTCGTCGTCGACGATCCGCATGCCGTCGCAGACGCGGCGATCGCGGCCGGCGGGCACCTGAAGAGCCCCGTCGCCCAGGAGCACGGCTGGCTGGTCGGCCGCATCGTCGACCCGCTTGGCCACGAGTGGGAGATCGGGCGCGAGCTCTAGATGGTCTAGCTGCGGATTCGTACCGTCGTCCCCAGCGGGATGACGGCCATGAGGCGCCGCATGCCGGCCTCCGAGGCGCGCAGGCAGCCGTGGCTCGCCGGCGTGCCGATGCTGCCCGTCGCCATGGTGCCGTGGATCGCGATGCGGTCGTCGCCGCCCCATCCCTGCGGGATGTTCGGCTGGTGGCCCGAGAGCGCGAGCGCGCAGCAGCCGTAGGTCGTGCCCGACATCGTCAGGCGGTCGGTCACGCCGAAGCGGCCCGTCGGCGTTGGCGTACCGGGCGCGCCGATCGCGA
>VAYD01000272.1 GCA_005883905.1 Actinomycetota bacterium | reverse complement strand
CGGCGCGCAGGAAGCCGAGGACCATGGCCGAGGTGGGTGTGAGTATGGGACTTGACAATAGTCCGAAACGGACGGTACGTTTCAGAACATGGTATCGCTCGCGACGGACGCCACGCTGGGACTGACGAACCTCGACGACGAGATCACGGTCGACGAGCTGGAGCTGGAGGGCGAGCTTCCGCCCTGGCTCGCGGGCAGCCTGCTCCGAACCGGGCCGGCGCGGTGGGACCTGGGCAAGCAGACCGTCAACCATTGGTTCGACGGGCTCGCGATGCTGCATCGCTTCACGATCGACGGCGGCAGCGTCTCCTACGCCAACCGCTTCCTACGGACGAAGGCCTTCGCGGGTGCCAAGGACGGCCGCGTCGGCTACCGCGAGTTCGCCACCGACCCGTGCCGCAGTGCCTTCCAGCGCGTTGCGAGCCTGTTCGACCCCGGCTTCACCGACAACGCGAACGTGAACGTCGCGCGGATCATGGGCAAGTGGGTCGCGCTGACCGAGACGCCGATGGCTGTCACGTTCGATCCCGAGACGCTCGAGACGCTCGGCGTCACGAAGATCCCGGCCACGACCGGCGGGCTCGCGCACCCGCACGGCGACAACGGCAAGGCGCTGTCGATGGGCGTGCACATGACCGGCCGCCCGGCGTACCGCCTGATCGAGGACGACCGCGTCGTCGGGAAGCTCCCGGTTCGCCGTCCTGCGTACGTGCACTCGTTCGCCATGACCGAGCGCTTCGCGGTCCTGATCGAGCATCCGTACACGGTCAACCCGATCACGATCCCGCTCTCGAACAAGCCGTTCATCGAGCACTTCGAGTGGCACCCGGAGAAGGGCACGCGGTTCGTCGTCTTCGACCGCCGCAGCGGGCGGCATGTCGCCGACTGGCACGGCCCCGCGTTCTTCGTCTTCCACACGGCGAACGCGTACGAGGAAGGCGACGACATCGTGATCGACCTCTGCGCGTATGACGATCCGGGGATCGTCCAGGCGCTCGGCCTGCAGCGCCTGCGCGCGGGCGAGCCGATCCCGTGGGCGCGCCTGGAGCGCTTTCGCCTGCGTGCGGGCGGCGCGGTCGAGCGCACCCGCCTGAGCGACGAGCCGCTCGAGCTGCCGCGCATCGACTACGGCCGCGTCAACGGCCGGCCCCATCGCTACGTCTGGGGCGCCGGGGCGCACAGCGACTTCGTCGACACGATCGTCAAGGTCGACGTGACGACGGGCGAGACGACGACGTGGCGGGACGGCTACCCGGGCGAGCCGGTGTTCGTCGGCCGCCCCGGGCGCGAGGAGGAGGACGACGGCGTCCTGCTCACCGTCGTGCTGGAGCCTGAGCGGGCGGCGTCATCGATGGTCGTGCTCGATGCCGCGACGCTCACCGAGCTGGCCCGCGCGCGCGTGCCGCACCACATCCCGTTCGGGTTCCACGGCCAGTTCAGCAGGGCTTGACGTCAAGCCGCTGCGTCGTGAGCAGCAGGCGCCCGAGCGCCGTCCACGCGGCGCCGTAGTAGGTCGGGCGCTGCTGCTGCAGCGCGGCCGCGTCGTGCAGCAGCAGCGCAGCGTTGTCGCGGTAGCCGTTCGCCTCGGCGGCCGCCGCCGCGGCGACGAGCGTCACCGAGCTGCGCGAGCTTCCGGCACGGCGGCCGTCGAGGTGGTGCTCGACGACGATGTCGCCCGGCAGGCGGTTGCGGAACACCGGCCAGGCGCGGGCGGCGATCTTCCGGCCGGCCGGGTCGGGGTCGGCGGCGAGGCGGACCAGGGCGCGCGGCGCGTCCCAGGAGAACCGCCCGCTGCCGCGGAAGCCGCGGGCGCTCGTCACCGCGCGCGCGGCGCCGCCGGCGACGGTCGCCCAGTCGGGTGGCAGCGGCCGCGACACGCCGCGGATGATCGACCGGCCCCGCTCCGCGACCGCCGAGTAGCGATGGTCGCCGGTCAGGTGGCCGAGCCCGATCAGCGTGCTCGGGTCCAGGTAGCTCGGGTTGAACACGGTGCGCCCGCCGCCTGCCGCCCACGGCCCTGCCGTGAGCACGCGGCCGCTCGTCTCGTGCGCCAGGACGGCGCGCCCGATCCGGCCGGCCGCCGCTCGCAGGTCGGCTCGGTTGAAGCGGCAGCCCGCGACCAGCAGCGCGCGCGCCGCGTCGAGATCGGCGTCGGAGGCCGCCTGGTGGTCGCGCACGGCGCCGTTGACCCAGTGGAACGCCAGCAGGCCGTCCGGGCGCTGGAGGTTCGACTGCGTCCAGCCCCAGATCCGGTCGAACCGCGCGCTGTCGCCGAGCGCCGCCGCGACCAGCATCCCGTAGGCCTGCCCCTCGCCGACCGTGTCGCCGCCCTGGTCACGCCGGACCACGCGGCCGCCGGGGTCGACGTAGCCGTCGAGGAAGGCGGTGGCGGACTGGGCCGCGAGCTGGTCGGCCTCGGCTGGGCTCGGCGCCTTCGGGATGGGCCGCGCGGGCTGTGCCGCATGACCGCAGCCCGGGAACAGGGCGACGGTGGCGATCACCAGCAGCGTTCGGTGGATGCGGGGCACCCGCCTGCGCTACCCGCTGACGCGGTGTCGAACCTAAGCTCCTCCTAAAAGCGCTGCTAGAATCTGCCTCGATGGCGACGCGATCCGGTGAAGAGCTCACAGAGCTCGAGAGTCGCCAGGAGCCCCGGCTGGTCAAGGCTCTTGAGATGGTTGCGCCGGGTACGGCGCTGCGCGAGGGGATCGACAACATCCTGCACGCCCGCAGCGGTGGACTGCTCGTGATCGGCGAGGCCGAGGAGCTCTCGTTCCTGTACTCGGGCGGGATCAAGCTCGACGTCGACTACACGCCCGCGCTGCTCTACCAGGTGGCGAAGATGGATGGCGCGATCACGCTGAGCGCCAACGCGACGAAGATCGCGATGGCCAACGTCCAGCTGATGCCGGATCCGACGATCCTGTCGCTCGAGACGGGCACCCGGCACCGCACCGCCGAGCGCGTGTCCAAGCAGACCGACGCGCTCGTCATCGCGATCTCGCAGCGCCGCGAGGTCGTCAGCCTCTACGTGGACGGCTCGAAGTACATCCTCGAGGACATTCCGGTCGTCCTCGCCAAGGCCAACCAGGCGCTCGCGACGCTCGACAAGTACCGCACCCGCCTGGACCAGGTCTCCACCCGCCTGACCGCGCTCGAGTTCGAGGGCGGCGCGACCCTGCACGACGTGCTGACCGTGCTCCAGCGGTCCGAGCTCGTCACGCGCATGGCGGTCGAGATCGAGCGCTACATCGTCGAGCTCGGCACCGAGGGCCGGCTGATCG
>VAYD01000262.1 GCA_005883905.1 Actinomycetota bacterium | reverse complement strand
AGCTCGCGCTCGGCGCGCTCGGCGGCAGCCTCGACCTGGTCGGCATCGGCGACGTCGGTGGGAATCGCCAGTGCGGTGCCGCCCTCGCGGCGGATCTCCTCCGCGGCGGCCTCGAGCGCCTCGTGGTTGCGCGCGAGCAGCGCGACCCTGTCGCCGCGGCGGCCGAACTCGCGCGCCGTCGCGCGGCCGACCCCGGCGGACGCTCCAGTGAGCACGACCGTGCGGCTCATGACGGCATCGCCTCCGCGTGGGCCATCTGCAGCGCGTCGGCGAGCGCGTAGGCCGCAAACGTCGCTGCGACGAACCGGGTGGTCCGCGGCGCCGCGACCTGCCCGAGCGCCATCCCGCCGGCCACCCACTGCCCGACACAGTAGGGGCACACGAGCAGCTCGCCGAGCGCCAGCCGCAGGCCGCGCCCGCGTGGTAGCGGGTGAACGGCGCGCGCAGCACGGAGGTCACCCGGTCCTTGGCGAGCAGCCGGCTGATCTTGTAGGTGGCTACGCCGGCGAGCGCGACGTCGGTCGCGCGCGGCCGCTCGGGGAGCCGTCGATGCAGCGCAGCCGTGCCGCCGCCGAACAGCACCCCGAAGGCCGCCGTCAACAGTCCGTACGCCGCCAGCGGGCGGTGCTGGTCGCTGTAGCCGTGGGAGATCGACACGCCGTCGGTGCTACCCGCTGACCTCGGGGCTCAAGTCGTTTCCGCGTCCGCCGAACATCCTGGGTGATGGGATCCACCGAGGTCGCGTTTCGCTTGACCAGCATCCGCGCGGGCGTGCGCGTCACGCTCGCGCTGGCGGCTGCTGCCGCGGCGTACCTGCTCGCGACGCCGGGCGGCCCGCACCGGGTCGTGCTGCTCGCGATCCCCGTGCTCGCGGCGCTCGATGCGGTCGTGATCTCCCGCCTGCCAGCCGATCTCATCGCGCGAACCGAGCGCCACTACGTGCGGCTGATCGTCGGCTGGAACCTGTCGCACTCGGTCGCCGTGGCGCTTGCGTGCACGCTCGACGGCGGCATCCACAGCCCGCTCGCGGCCATCTTCTTCATCTCGGTCGCGTTCGCCGCCGCGTCGCTGCCACCGCGACCGGTCGCGGTCGTCGCCGCCGCGGACATCACGCTGGTCCTGCTGGTGAGCGCCATCAGCGCCCGGTGGACGGCCGGGCTGATCTTCACGATCCCCGCACTCGCGTCGATCGCCGCGCTAGCGACATCGATCGCGCACGCCCGCGCGCACAGCTTCGCCGAGCTGCAGGAGGCCAAGCAGGGCACGATCCACCGGCTCGCGCGCGTCATCGAGTACCGCGACAACGAGACCGGCGAGCACACGGAGCGGATGAGCGCGTACTGCGGCGTCATCGCCCGCCGGCTCGGCTGGGCCGAGGACGAGATCCACGAGCTGCAGCTCGCCGCGACGATGCACGACGTCGGCAAGGTCGCCGTGCCCGACGCGGTGCTCCTCAAGCCCGGGCCGCTCACGCCGGATGAGCGCGCCGTGATGGAGCGCCACACCGTCGTCGGCCACGAGATGCTCTCGGGGTCGGAGAGCAAGCTGCTGCAGCTCGCGGCGACCATCGCGCTCACGCATCACGAGCGCGTCGACGGCGAGGGCTATCCGCATGGCCTCCGCGGCGACGCGATTCCGGCGGCGGGGCGGATCGTCGCGGTCGCCGACGTCTTCGATGCGCTGACGTCGCATCGCGTCTACCGCCCGGCGCTGCCGGTCACGCAGGCCGTTGACATCTTGACGAGCGGGCGCGGCACGCAGTTCGACCTGGACGTGCTCGACGCGTTCGAGCGCGGCCTCGACGACGTGCTCGCGATCCGCGCGGACAGCGTCACCGACAGCGAGCTGCTCGCGGCGTAGATCTAGACTCGGGGCATGGCCCGCCACCGGCTCCTGCTCGCGATCGGCATCGTCACGCTGATCGCCGGGATCGCGATGACCGCGACAGACAACGGCGTTGTCGTCGTCACGATCGGCCTGGTGGTGCTCGGCATCGGCGGCGTGCTGCTCGTCTCGCTCGCGTTCCTGATCGTGGGCGAGGGCTAGGGGGTACGTCCGTGGCATGCCACCAAGAGGCGTGAAGAAGGGCACGAAGCGTGCCCGGCAGTACGAGCACATCAAGGACAGCGCGAAGTCGAGCGGCGCGTCCGAATCGCGGGCAGAGGAGCTCGCGGCGCGGACGGTGAATCGCGAGCGCGCCCGGTCCGGCGAGTCGCGGTCGAGCTCGTCCTCGTCGCGGCGTGGCAGCTCGTCCAGCAGCCGTGGCGGCCGTCACTCGCACGACGAGCCGACCAAGCAGGACCTGTACGAGCAGGCCAAGCGCGTCGGGATCGAGGGCCGCTCGACGATGACCAAGGCGCAGCTCAAGCGCGCGCTTGGCCGCAAGCGCGGTTAGCCGCGCGGCGGCGTCGGGTCCAGGAAGACCTCGGTCACGTCCGCGACGGCGTCGCGGATCTGCTCCTCGATCTCGTTGGAGATCTGCTCGACGTCGCTGCCCGCGAGGTCGTCGCGCAGGTCGACGCGCGCGGCCACCAGCAGCGCCTTGGGGCCGAGCACGAGCGTCAGCAGCTCGTGCACGTCCGCGATGCCGGGGTGCTGCGCGATCACGCGCTCGACCGCCTCGCGCTCATCCGGCAGCGCGGCGGCGCCGAGGAGCAGATGGCGGCTGTCGCGCGCGATCCGCAGCGCCACGAGCATCAGCATCACGCCGATCAGGACCGCGGCGCCGGAGTCCCACTGCGAGGCGCCGGTGATCTGGTGCAGGGCGAGGCCGGCGGCGGCGATCAGGATGCCCGCCAGCGCCGCGGTGTCCTCGAGGAGCACCATCTTCACGTTGGGGTCGCGCGAGGTGCGCACGTACTCGATCACCGGCCGGCTGGCCTCGTGGGCCTCGAGCAGCGTCTGACGGCGCGCGCGCATCCAGGAGGTGCCCTCGGCGGCGAACGAGACGGCGAGCACCGCGTAGGCAGGGAGGTAGCTGCTGGACTCGTTGCTTGGCCGCAGCAGTTCGTAGGCGCCGTAGCCGACGGCGAACGCGGCGCCGGCGAGGAACATGCCCACGGCGGCCATGAGCGTCCATAGGAAGCGCTCCTGGCCGTGGCCGAAGGGGTGGTCCGGCGTCGGCTGCTCGGCGCCGAGGCTCAGCGATACGCGCAGGAAAGCCTGGTTGACCGTGTCGGCGATCGAGTGCGCGGTCTCCGCGAGCATCGCGCTCGAACCGGTCATCAGGCCGGCCGCGAGCTTCGCGACGGCGATCGTGCCGTTGGCGGCGAGCGCGATGTTGACGGTGCGGCGGCTGGCGGCGTCGGCCTTGGCGTCCGGGACGCTGCGGCGGCTGATCTGGGCGGCGGTCGACACGGTCTGGGTGCTACCCGTCGCCTGGATCTGCCACCATGCCGCGTTGCTTCACATAACCAGCCGAGTCCCGGGTGCCCACGGCGACCGGGAGCGGGGGACCCAATGCCCGGCCTGTCCGGGCGGGGGCGAATCGCCACCAGCGTAGGTGGCGTAGCGCATCTCTCAGAGCGCGAGCCCGTCAGCTAACCCCGTAGGCGCGAGAGAGATCCGGAGGTTCGATGTCTACGCCCATGCGCCCCACGTGGGAGATCGCGCACGACTGCGAAATCGCCACTCGACGCGCGCGCCGTCGCCGTTCGATCGCCGACCGTGTCCGCACCCGCGCCCGCCGGGTGCGGTCGGCGCGCGGCTCGCTGGTGACCGTCGCAGCGCTCGTGGCGATCGCGGCACCTCTGGCGCTCGCATCCGGAGGCAGCAGCACGCTGCTGCAGCGGGGGAGTTCGGGCGGATCCGTGGCTGCTGTACAGCGCGCGCTCGGCGTCAACCCCACAGGCAACTTCGGCCCGGTGACCGCCCGTGCGGTGCGGGCCTTCCAGCGCAGCCATGGGCTGACCGTCGACGGCATCGTCGGGCCGCAGACGAGCGCTGCGCTCGGGCTCGGCGGCAGCGCGGCGGCGCCGCGCTCGACCGCGGGGGCCCCTTCCGGCACGCTCGCGCGCATCGCGCAGTGCGAGTCCGGCGGCAACCCGACGGCCGTCTCCGCGGACGGCCGCTACCGCGGCAAGTACCAGTTCTCGCGCGAGACCTGGCGCGCGATGGGCGGCACGGGCGACCCGGCGCAGGCGCCCGAGGCCGAGCAGGACCAGCGCGCCGCCGCGCTGCTGGCGCAGGCCGGCACCTCGCCGTGGCCCGTCTGCGGGTAGCGCCGTAGGCTCCGGCGCGTGGACCCATCCGCGCGCCAGCTCGAGCTGACGCTCGGCCCCCTCGTCGTCGTCGAGGTGGCCGAGCGCTTCAGCCCCGGCCTCACCGGGCGCATGGACCGCTCCTACGCCTCGCCGCCGCAGCCACGCGACCGCGCGCTCCTCCTCGCGGCCCTCCTCCTCGACGCCGCGGGCCCGCTCGAGGGCGACGGCCCCTGGCACCGCGCGATCGCGGGCGGAAAGAGAACGGTCCGCTTGGTTGCGACTGAGGGGTCAGACCCCTGATTCTCAAATGCGACTGAGGGGTCAGACCCCTGATTCTCAAATGAGACTGAGGGGTCAGACCCTGAGTGCCATTTGGCAGGAATCGTCCGGTGCATGTCCTTGCAGCCAACGGGTGCGGGGTGGATGATCGGGCCATGCGGAGGGTTGTCGTCGTCGCTTTCGACGGGGCGCAGAGCCTCGACATCACCGGGCCGGTCGAGGCGTTCTCGATCGCCACGCGCTTCTTCGGCGCCGAGTACGCGATCGAGCTCGTCACGCCCGACGGCGCTCCGGCCCGCTGCACCAGCGGCCTGAGCCTCAACGCGGATCGCTCGCTCCGCGAGGTCCGCGGGGCGATCGACACGCTCGTCATCGCCGGCGGCGCCGCGGCGATCGACGTCGCCGCCGACGAGCGCGTCGTCGCCTCGATCCGGGACACGGCCAGGCGCTCGCGCCGCATCGCCTCCGTCTGCACCGGCGCGTTCCTGCTCGCCGAGGCCGGCCTGCTCGACGGCCGCCGCGCCACGACGCACTGGTCGGAGTGCGCCAGGCTCGCCGAGCGCTATCCGCAGATCGCGGTCGAGCCCGACCCGATCTACGTGCGCGACGGACAGGTCTTCACCTCGGCCGGCGTCACCGCCGGCATGGATCTCGCGCTCGCGCTGATCGAGGACGACCACGGCGCCGAGGCCGCGCTGAGGACGGCGCGCGCGCTGGTGCTGTTCGTCCGTCGCCCCGGCGGGCAGTCGCAGTTCAGCGCGCAGCTCACCGCAGCGCCCGCGCGCCGCGAGCCCCTGCGCGACGTGCAGGCCCACATCGCGGACCATCCCGGCTCCGATCTCTCCGTCCGCGGCCTCGCCGCGCGCGCCTACATGAGCGAGCGCAACTTCGCCCGCGCCTTCCGCGCCGAGACGGGCATGACGCCGGCCGCCTACGTCGAGGCCGCCCGCGTCGAGCGCGCCCGGCGCGAGCTCGAGACAACCGACCTCTCGGTCCAGGCCGTCGCCGCCCGCTGCGGCTTCGGCACCGTCGAAACCATGCGTCGCGCGTTCGCCCGGCGGCTCGGCGTCAACCCCGCCGCGTACCGGGCGCGATTCGCGGCCTGAGAAGGGACACCAACCATGGACATCGCCATCCC
>VAYD01000261.1 GCA_005883905.1 Actinomycetota bacterium | reverse complement strand
TGGTGCTGGCCGTGGCCGGCGAACGCGATCGACAGGATCTCGCCGTGGGCGCGCTCGCCCATCAGGTAGACGCTCGGGTACTTCATCGTGAGCTTCGAACCGAGGTTGCAGTCGACCCACTCGACCGTCGCGTCGGTGTCGGCCCACGCGCGCTTGGTCACGAGGTTGAAGACGTTGTTGGACCAGTTCTGGACCGTCGTGTAGCGGATCCGCGCGCCGGGCTTGGCGAACAGCTCGACGACGGCCGAGTGGAGGCTGTCGCTCGAGTACGTCGGGGCGGTGCAGCCCTCGACGTAGTGCACGTAGGAGCCCTCGTCGGCGATGATGATCGTGCGCTCGAACTGGCCCATGTTCTCCGTGTTGATGCGGAAGTAGGCCTGCAGCGGCATCTCGACGTGGACACCCGGCGGCACGTAGACGAACGAGCCGCCCGACCAGACCGCGGAGTTCAGCGCGGCGAGCTTGTTGTCGTTCGGCGGGATCAGCGTGCCGATGTACTCGCGCACGAGGTCCTCGTGCTCGCGCAGCGCGGTGTCCATGTCCATGAACACGACGCCCTGCGACTCGAGCTGCTCATTGACCTGGTGGTAGACGGACTCGGACTCGTACTGCGCGCCGACGCCTGCGAGGAACTTGCGCTCAGCCTCAGGGATGCCGAGGCGGTCGAAGGTCTTCTTGACGTCCTCGGGCACGTCGTCCCAGGAGCGGCTGGCCTTCTCGCTCGCGCGCACGAAGTAGTGGATGTCGTCGAAGTCGACGCCGGCGAGCATCGGCGAGCCCCAGGTCGGCATCGGGCGCGCCAGGAAGTGCTCGAGCGACTTCAGGCGGAACTCGCGCATCCACTGCGGCTCGGACTTGAACTCCGAGATCTTCTCGACGATCTCGCGGTTGATGCCCTTCGGCGCCTTGTACAGGTAGTTCTCGGCGTCGTGGAAGCCGTAGCGCTCCGTGTAGTCGGACCCGAGCGTCTTGAGGGCCGACTCCTCGGGGGTCAGCTGCTTTTCGGGGGTTGCGGCCATGTCGCTACTCCACCTCCACCTTGATCATCTCGTCCTCGACGTGGACGGCGAACGTCTCGACCGGCTGGTAGGCCGGGAGCGTCTTGGGGCTACCCGTCTGCAGGTCGAACAACGACCCGTGCCGCGGGCACTCCACCGTGCACTGCTCCTCATCGAACTCGCCTTCCGCGAGCGGCCCGTTGTCATGCGAGCAGCGGTCCTCGATCGCGAGGATCTGGCCCTTGCAGTTGAACAGGCCGATCTCCAGGTCCTCCCATTCCACGATGCGCGAGGCGCCGGGCGGGAGCTCGGAGAGCGTGCAGACGTCGATGACTGGTGACATTCGTTTCAAATCCGATTCCTGAGGGAGGAATTATAGGCACTGGCCCCGGCGGGGCCCGGGGCGGCCGGCACGCTCGGGGGTGTGGGCCCCGAAAACCGCAACAGCTCCGGTTCACAGGGCCCAGGCCGGGATCTCGACGTCCTCCACGCGGCCAAGCACAACGTCATCACCTTTGACGAGCTGCGCGACCTCGGCCTCACGGCCGACGAGATCCAATACCGCGTCGAGGTCGGCCGCCTGCACCGGAAGTACACCGAGGTCTTCGCCGTCGGCCGCCCTGACCTGACGCTCGACGGTGTCTTCCTCGCCGCGGTCCGGGCGTGCGGTCCGAAGGCGAAGCTCGGCCACCTGTCGGCGCTGCGCGAGTACGAGCTCACGCGCCGCGGCACGTACCGGATCGACGTGATCGCGCCGCGCTCGATCAAGCCGAAGAACGGCATCCGGCTACATCGCCCCCGTTGCCTCGACGTCCTGGACACCACGGTGGTCGACGGCATCCCGATCACGTCGGTGGCCCAGACGCTGTTGGACGTGGCGGTCCCGAGCTACCGGCTGAACGTGGGCAAGCTGCTGCACGAGGCTGCCGTGCAGGAGCTGTTGGACATGCGCGCGATCTGGGCCGTGCTGGCGCGCCAACCGAACCATCCCGGAGCGCGTCGCCTGGACCGGGCATCGAGGGAGGAGGTCCCCTTCACCCGCAGCGAGCTCGAAGAGGCGGCACTGGCGTTGTTCCGTTCGTTCTCGGTGCCCGAACCCGAGACCAACGTCTATGTCTCGGACGGCGAGAAGCTCGTCGAAGTCGACTGCCTCTGGCGCGACGCGGGGCTGATAGTCGAGATCGACAGCGCGCGCTACCACCGCACGCGCTGGCGTAGGCGCCAGGACGCCGCCAAGACAGCTGCGCTGCGAGCGCAGGGATGGACCGTCCACCGGGTCTCCGACGTCGAGGTCAACGGCACGCCCGCGCACGTCGCCGCCACCGTCCTCGCCGCCATCCATGGGCCCCGTCAAACGGAATAGTTCCGGCTTTCGGGGCCCAAGGCCCGGTCAGCGCGTGAGGGTCACTTTGGACAGGCGGCGGGGAACGTCGGGGTCGATGCCCCGGACCAGGGCCATGCGCAGGGCCAGGAGCTGGAGGGGCAGGATCTGAAGGATCGGGGAGAGGGATTCGGGCGCGGGCGGGAGCGGCAGCGACCAGGACGCGGCGTGAGCGCCCGCGTCGCCGAGGACCGCGAGCTGTGCTCCAGCCCCGCGCAGGCGATCGAGGACCGGCGCCATCGCCGCGCCGCCGGCGCCGCCGGGCACGATCGCGAGCGCGGGCTCGCCAGGGCCGACCATCGCGATCGGGCCGTGTAGGAGGTCGGCGCCCGAGAACGCGTGCGCCGCGACGTAGCTGGTCTCCATGAGCTTCAGCGCCGCCTCGCAGGCGGTGGCGAACGCGAAGCCGCGCGCGGTCAGAACGATGCGGTCCGCCGGCGCCAGCAATGCGGCCAGCTCCTCGGCGGGCTCGGCGGAGCGGTCGAGCAGCGCGTCGGCGGCCGCCGGCAGGCCGTCGGCCGCCGCAAGGTCGCCGCCGGCCCACGCGGTGCACAGCAGCCAGAGCGCCAGCAGCTGCGCGGTGTAGCTCTTCGTGGCCGGGACGGCCCGTTCAGGACCGGCGAGGACGTCGACGTGCAGGTCCGCGGCGGCAGCCAGCGGCGACGACGGCGCGTTCGTCACCGCCAGCGTCGTCGCGCCGTTGGCGCGGGCGGCCTCGACCGTCTCCACGAGGTCGGGCGAGGCGCCCGACTGGCTGACCGCGATCACGAGCACGTCGCGCAGATCGAGCCGCGCGCCGTAGAGCGTCATCGCCGACGGCGAGGCGAGGCCCGCCGGCAGGCCCACCGCCGTCTCGACGAGGTACTTCGCGTAGAGCGCCGCGTTGTCGCTCGTCCCGCGTGCGGCGAGCAGGACGAAGCGCGGCGCCGGCAGTGTCTCCAGCTGCGGCGGCACGCCCGCCAGCACGCGCTCGAGGACGGCCGGCTGCTCGGCGATCTCAGTCGCCATGAGCGTCATGCGCTGATCCGTGCGCCGGTGGCCGGGTCGAACAGGTGGACCTCCTCGGCGCGCGGCCGCAACGCGATGCGCTCCTGGAGCGCCGGCGGGCGGCGAGCGTCGACCCGAGCGACAACCCGCCGGTCCTCCCCCGCGAGCTGCG
>VAYD01000260.1 GCA_005883905.1 Actinomycetota bacterium | reverse complement strand
ATCGTCACGGTTGTGATCGACGCCCCGGATCGCATCGCCCGCGTGTTCGAGGTGGTGGACGAGGCCACGCGCGAGCGCGGCCTGGTCACGAGCGAGGGTCTTCCCGCCGCACGCGGAGGATGAGCGGCACGGAGGCCAGCGCCGCCGCCCCGGCCACGCCCCACATCGCCGCGTACCCCTCGGTCGAGCTCAAGGGGCCCGAGCACGCCCCGATCGCGACGCCGGCGAGCAGCGGCCCGAGCATCACGCCGACGCCGCGGCTGGCGCTGTAGTAGCCCGTCAGCGCGCCGTGGCGCTCCTCGGGCATCAGCGGCTGCAGCAGCGCGTAGGGCAGCGACATCATCACGCCGCCACCGATCGCGATCAGCGGCCCCACCGCGATGATCAGCGCAGGCGAGGTCGACAGCAGCGGCACGACCATCGGCGCGCCGAACAGCACCGCCGCGACCGCCATCACTCGGCGCCGGCCGTGCTCGTCGCCGAGCTTGCCCGCCACGGCGGCGCCCGCGAGGATCGGCAGCGCGGCGACCCCGACGATGACCGAGGCCGCGCCGAGCTTCACGCCGAGCCCGCGCACCAGCCACAGGATCACGAACGTCTTCACCGCGCCGAGCGACAGCTCGAGCAGCGCGTTGGCGGCGAAGAACGCGCGCAGCGGCGGATCGCTGCGCAGCAGCTCGAGCATCTCGCCGACGCTCTCGCGGGCGCCCTTGGAGGCGGTGTCCTGCTCGGGCACGCCCTCGCGGACGACGAGTACCGCGAACAGGCCGATCGAGCCGCCGACGACCACCGCGGCGACGACGAACGGCGCCGCCTGGCCGATCGAGAGCAGCAACCCGCCGCCGAGGAGCGCCAGCCCCGTCCCGATCCCGCGCCAGACCGCCTGCGTGCTCTGCGCGCGCCCCGCGACCTCATCGCCGACGAGGTCCGGGTAGAACGCGCGATAGGGCTCGTACGCGACGAAGTAGCCCGCGAAGAACACCGCGACCGCCAGCGCCAGCACGGGCATCGACCCGACCAGGCCCATCCCGAGCAGCGCGAGCACCGCGACCGGCGTTCCCGCGACGACGAACGGGAGCCGGCCGCCCCAGCGCGTCTGGAGCCGGTCCGACCACGCGCCGATCGGCACCGGCAGCAGGAGCGCGCCGATCCCCTCGGCGCCGATGACGACGCCGATCGTCGTGGTCGAGGTCGTGAACTGGCGGGCGACCGTCGGCACGTAGGTCGAGACCACCGTGATCGCGAGCGCCAGCCCGAAGGTCGGCAGGCCGAGCAGCGCCAGCCTGCGGCGCTCGGCGCCGGTCAGCGAGCGGTCGCGGGTTGTGGTCGCGGTCACAGGGCACGTTGTTCGGTCACGTCCCTGAGGGATCCCCGATGGGCAGGGTGAACCAAAACACGCTGCCGGAAGGCTGACCGTCCTCGACGCCGATGTGGCCGCCGTGGCGCTCGACGATCCGGCGGCAGACCGCCAGGCCGGTGCCGGTCCCGGACGAGGCCGGCGGCAGGCGGGTGAAGAGCTCGAAGATGCGCTCGCGATCCTCGGGCGCGACGCCGATGCCGTTGTCGGCGATGCGAAAGCGCCAGCGCGCACCGTCGGGCATGGCGCTGATCTCGACGCGCGGCGGGGCCTCGTCGCAGAAGCGCAGCGCGTTGGAGATCAGGTTCTGAAACAGCTGCCCGATCAGGTCCGCGTCGCCCTGCACCACCGGGAGGTCTGCCACGCCGACGCTCGCGCCGCAGTCGCTGATCGTCTGGGCGAGCGACCGCACGACATCGGCGACGAGCGCGGCGACGTCGACGGGCTCCGCGGCGATCGCCCGGTCTCCGCCGACGCGCGCGTAGGTCAGGATCGCCCGCACGAGCGCTTCGCCGCGGGCGCCGGCGGCGAGGAGGCCGTCGAGCAGCTCGCGCCCGCCGTCGTCGAGCGACGACGCGTAGCGCTGCGCGATCAGCTCGGCGAGGCCGCGCATCGTGCGCAGCGGCTCGCTGAGGTCGTGCGCGGCGGCGTCGGCGAAGCGCGTCAGGTCGGCGTTGGAGCGTTCGAGCTCCGCCTCGGTCGCCCGGCGGCGCAGGAACTGCGCGATCCGGTCGCCGAGGAGCGCCATCGTGTCCATCGTGTCCGGCGGCGGGCGGTCGTTGCCGCCCCCGAGGAACTCGAGGACGGCGATGACCTCGTGCTGCGAGTCGATCACCGGCAGCGCGATCGCGGCCCGCAGGTCGTCGGCGCTCGCCTCCGGCGCGCGCGGGAAGCTCGCGATCTCGCGGAAGTCCTCGACCCAGATCGGACGGCGCTCGTGCCATGCCCGGCCGGGCAGCCCGATCCCCCGCGCGAAGACCATCGCGGAGGATCGCTCCAGGAACGCGCGCCCGCTCTCGCCCTGGTGCCACGAGTTGCGCAGCGTCAGGCCGGACCCCGATCGCGCCCAGAACAGGCCGACGCGCCAGCCCATGATCTGCGCCAGCTCGCGCAGGAGCGCCCGCACCGCGACGTCGACGTCCTCGGTCTCCGCGAGTACGACGCTCACCGCCTCCTGCGCCCGTCGCGCGCGTTCGGCGGCCTTGCGTTCGGTGATGTCGCGGATGACGCCGGTGAGACGGCGCTCGCCGCCGGCGTCCCACGCGCCGAGCGAGAGCTCCACGGGCACCTCGTCGCCGCCGGCCGTCAGCGCCACGAGCTCGACCGTCGTGCGCCCGACCAGGTTCGACTCGCCGGTGCTCACGAAGCGGGCGAATGCGTGGAGATGACGCTCGCGCAGATGCTCGGGCATGAGCGTGGTCAGCGGCGCCCCGACCAGCGCCTCGACCGGGCGGCCGAACAGCCGCGACGCCGCGCCGTTGGCATAGAGGATCGTCCCGCTCTCGTCGGCCCCGATGATCGCGTCGTTCACCGATTCCGCGACGGCGGTGAACCTCGCGTCTGACCCCTCGCCACCCCCGGCCATGGGATGGACCGTAGTGCGCTCCGGAATTCAGGCTTTCGCCTTCACCTGCTCCAGCGAGCGCTTGAGCGCCTCCATCAGGTCTTCGGTCGGCGCCGGCTCCTTCTCGGGCGTCGGCGCCTCGATCTTCTGGCGCTTGCGCTTGCGCCGGATGAAACGGTGGTGCTCCTCTGGCGGCTGTTGAGCAGCCCCGTCGACGCGACCGCACTCAGCGCACGCTGACGCTGATCAGGTCGATCGAGCGGATCCGGCCGTCGACCACGTGGAAGCCGACCACGTTGTGGCGGCCCTCCGGCGTGTCGACGATGACGCCGGCCATGCCGTTGACGACCGCCGGACGCGCGTGCGGCGCGAAGCGCGCCCCGCGTGCGAGCACCATGTTCGCCACGTCCTCGGCCCCGTGGACCTCCCGGCGCCCCGCGGGAGCGAGGTCGAGCCGGAAGACGACGTCGGGGTCGAGGACCTCGACGAGCGCCTCGAAGTCTCCGGCGCGTGAGGCAGCGAGGAACGCGTCGACCACCTTGCGCTGGCGGGCCATGTACGGGTCCGGAGCGGGCGCCGCGCCGCGGACGCGCCGGCGGGCGCGGCTGGCGAGCTTGCGCGCCGCCGTCGGCGTGCGGTTCACGATCGGCGCGATCTCCTCGAACGGGACGTCGAACATGTCGTGCAGGACGTACGCGAGCCGCTCGGCCGGGCTCAGCGTGTCGAGCACCACGAGCAGCGCGAGCCCGACGGAGTCCGCGAGCAGCGCCTCCTGCTCGGGATCCGCCGCCTCCTCGTCGGCCACGATCGGCTCGGGCAGCCAGCCGCCGGAGCTGTCCTCGCGCCGCGTGCGGCGGGCGCGCAGCATGTCGAGGGAGATGCGCGCGACGACGGTCGTCAGCCAGCCGCCGAGGTTCGCGATCGCCTCCTCGTCGGAGCGGCTCAGCCGCAGCCAGGCCTCCTGCACGGCGTCCTCGGCCTCGCCCACGGAGCCGAGCATCCGATAGGCGACCGACTGAAGCTGCGGGCGCAGCGCCTCGAACTGCTCGGTCTGCCACGTCTCGTGATTCATCGGGTCCACATCCTCCATGACGTCCGGCGCCGCGCCGATGTGACCTCGATACTTGGGTCGTGGTCACCGTCGACGAGATTCGCG
>VAYD01000259.1 GCA_005883905.1 Actinomycetota bacterium | reverse complement strand
CGTTTGCGATCCAGGCCCACGCGAAGGGCGACGAGGACAAGATGTTCCAGTCGCTGCGCCGCCTGCAGGAGGAGGACCCGACGATCGACCTGCACCGCGACCAGCAGACCGGCGAGCAGATCGTCGCGGGGCTCTCGCAGATGCACGTCGAAGTCGTCGTCGACCGGCTGAAGTCGCGCTTCGGCGTCGAGGTCGACCTCAAGCCGCCGCGGGTGCCCTACCAGGAGACGATCCGTAAGCCTGCCAAGGCCCACGGGCGCCACAAGAAGCAGACCGGCGGCCGCGGCCAGTTCGGCGACTGCCACATCGAGATCGAGCCGCTCGCCGGAGGCGAGTTCGAGTTCGTCGACAAGATCAAGGGCGGCGTGATCCCGCAGGGCTTCATCCCGGCGGTCGAGAAGGGCGTGCGCGACGCGCTGGCGCACGGGGCCGTCGCGGGCTTCCCGGTCAAGGGCGTGCGCGTGACGCTCGTCGACGGCTCGTACCACACGGTCGACTCGTCCGAGCAGGCATTCCGCACGGCGGGCTCGATCGCGATGAAGGAGGCGCTGGCCGACGCGGGCGCTGTCCTGCTCGAGCCGATCATGCTGGTGACCCTCAGCGTGCCCGAGGACAGCGTCGGCGACGTGATCGGCGACCTGAACTCCCGTCGCGGGCGCCCCCAGGGCATGGAGCCCGGGCCGCCCGGCATGACGGAGGTGAAGGCCGAGGTGCCGATGAGCGAGATGCTCACCTACGCGCCAGACCTGCGGTCGCTGACGGGCGGGCAGGGCGACTACACGATGGAGTTCGAGCGCTACGAGGAGATCCCCGGGCACCTCGCCAACAAGGTCGTCGCGGAGAGCAAGGAGGAGGCCGCGGTCTAGCCTCGCTAGGCTGGCCGCGTGACCAGGAAGGCCATCACCACCTCGCACGCCGTCGTCTCCTGCGATGTCTGCGGGCGGACACTGCTGCGCGGGGAGCACGCGGACGTGTTCCTGCACGGCGGGCAGCGCCGCATGGTCTGCGAGCTGTGCACGCCGCGCGCGGCCCATGAGGGCTGGATCCGCGAGGGCATGGACGACGCCCGTGTGCGCGACCGCGGCGAGCGCCGCTCGCGCTCGCTGCTCGGCCGCCTGCGCACCCGCCTGGCCGAGGTGCCGGCGCAGCCTGAGCCGGGCGCGGCCCCCGAGACCGAATACGAGGCGCCGCCGCTGGAGCCGGTGCCAGAGCCCGAGCCGGAGCCCGAGTACCAGCCGCAGCCCGTCGAGCCAGTCGCGGTCGAGGAGGAGTCGCAGGCGCCTCGCTCCGTGCACGCGGTGCCCACGAACGCCGACCTCAAGATCGCGCGCGCGGTCGAGCTGTTCAACGTCTCTGAACACCCGCGCACGGTCAGCGGCGTCGCGCGCTCGCTCGGCGCGCCCGTCGTGGCGGTGCGCCCGTCCCAGACCGAGGGCAGCGTCGTGATGATCGTCGTGGCCTGGGAGCTGAGCTGGTACCGCTACGAAGTCGACCTCGGCAACGAGGCTGCCGGCGTGCGCGTGACCGAGCAGGGATCCGAGCTCGCCGAGCTGGATCCCGACGATCAGACGGCCAACGCAGCCGCTGACGAGACCGGCCGCCTGCATCTCGCTGCGTAGTTCAACGAATGTCCCCTTGCGGGACCGGTCTATCTATTAGAGTCTCGCGCTCGGATGATCTATTGCGTGGTCCCAGAGGAGCTGGGTCCGGAGCTGTACGACAAGCTCGCGGACTACTACAAGGACGACCCGAACGTGAAGGTGATCATCGATCGTCGCAAGTCCGAGCGCCGGGGGCGCGCGGGCAGCGAGAGCCGGGCGAGTTCCCGCCGATCGACTCCAGCATCTCTGCGCCCGAGTGAAGGTCGTCGTCCACGTGGACGGCGGCGCCCGCGGCAATCCCGGGCCCGCGGCTGCCGCAGCGGTCCTGAGCACGCCCGACGGTGACGTGCTCGACGAGGCGTCGGAGTTCCTGGGCGTCGCGACGAACAACGTCGCCGAGTACCGCGGCCTTCTGCTGGGGCTCGCCCGGGCCAAGGCGCTCGGCGCGTCCGAGGTCGATGTCGTCAACGACTCCGAGCTCGTCGCCAAGCAGGTCAACGGCCAGTACAAGGTCAAGCACCCGGCGATGCGCCCGCTGTACCTCGACGCGATGCAGGCGCTGCGCGAGTTCGACAGCTGGTCGATCCGCTCGGTGCCGCGCGCCCAGAACGCCGAGGCCGACGCGCTCGTCAATCAGGCCCTCGACGCAATGCGGCGGTCCTGAGAAGGGAAACGCCCCGCGGGCTCAAGGCCCACGGGGCGTGCTCCACCACCATGGCCGGCTAGGAGGGGGGCTCTGGGCCGGCCGGTCCGCCGCCAGGGGGTCATGGCGACTGAGGCACGCATTCCCCGCATGCGGCGCGCGAAAACTCCGGTTTTCGGACTGGGTCCGCGTATTGACGTGGCGGGGAGGAGCCGCGCCCGCTCAGGCGACGGCGCGCAGATGCGCGATGCTGCCGCGGCTGGAGCAGAACGCCTCGACGACGACCGGGTCGAACTGCGTTCCCGCGCAGTCGCGCAGCTCCTGCTCGGCCGCCTCAGGCGTCTTGGCGGCGCTGTAGGGGCGCTCGGTGATCATCGCGTCGAAGGCGTCGCAGACGGCCACGATCCGCGCGCCGAGCGGGATGTCCTTGCCGCTCAGGCCGTCGGGGTAGCCGCCGCCGTCGAACCGCTCGTGACTGGCGCGGACCATTGCCGCGACGCGGCTCAGCGCCGGCGCCTCGCCGATGATGCGCTCGCCGATCTCGGAGTGGCGGCGCATGAACGCCCACTCGTCGTCGTCGAGCGGGCCGGCCTTGTGCAGGATCGTTTCGGGGATCGCGACCTTGCCGATGTCGTGCAGTTGCGCCGCCTGGCGCACGGCCTCGACGTCCTCGAGCTCGAGGCCGAGGCTCCGCGCCGTGGTCTCCGCGAGCAGCGCGACGTCGCACGAGTGGCCGTCGAGATCCGGGTGGCGTTCGGCGAGCGCCCGCAGCAGCACGTCGGTGGTCTGGCGGCCGACCGAGCTGCGACCGCTGCGCTTGCGCGCGTACATCCGCTGGTCGGCGAGCCGCAGGGCGTCGGTGGGGTCGGTCGCCTCCTCGCCGAGGATCACCGAGCCCCAGGAGCTCGTGACCGAGAAGCCCTCGCCATGCTCGGAGAGCGCGCGCGCCGCCTGCTCGACCAGCGCCGCGATCGGCTGCAGGCCTGGGCGCATGAGCGCACAGAACTCGTCGCCGCCCATGCGGTACGCGGTGCCGTATGGGACGAGGTCGCGCTCGAGCGCGCCGCCGAGCCGCACGAGCAGCGCGTCGCCCGCCTGGTGGCCGAAGGAGTCGTTGTAGTGCTTGAAGCCGTCGAGGTCGAACAACACCAGCACGGCGCGGTCGGTGCCGGCCAGCGCGTCCTCGAGGTCGACCTGGAGCGCGCGCCGGTTCGGCAGCGCGGTGAGCGCGTCGTTGCGCGCCTCCAGGCGGCTGGCGCGCAGCATCTCGGCGTGCGCGCGGAAGGTGAGCACCAGGCGCCCGAGAACCGTGGCGAGCGAGCCGCAGGCGAGGGCGACGGCGAGCGGGCCGATGTGGTGGCCGCGCAGCGAGCCGTAGCCGAGGACCGCGACGGCGAGCGTCGCGAAGGCGACCGGCATGACGATCGTGATCGTCGCCTCGCGGTGCGCCGCGCGCGCCGCCGAGGCGGGCTGCCACGCCGCCAGGGAGATCAGCACCAGCCCGAGCCACCAGCCCATGTCGTATGGGCCGCCGGTCGTGTACGTGCCATCGGCGGTCTGCACGAGGTACACGCTGTCGGCGACCCAGAACGCGACGACGCCCGCGCCGAGCAGCGCGAACGTGCGGTCGAAGCGCCAGCCGCGCAGCGTCATGACCGCCGCGATCATGGCGACCATGACCATGTCGAAGATCGGGTAGGCGAGGTTCGTCGCGACTGCCATCGGGCGTCCCTCGGCCGCATGCGCAACCGGCGCGAACACGACGGCGGCGCCGACCGCGCCGACCGCGAGCGCGGCGCAGAGGCCGTCCATCCAGACGGTCTTGGCGGTGCCGCGGACCCGCTGGCGGGCGATCACGATGAAGCCCGCGAACCACAGCGGGCAGAGCAGCAGGTAGCCGATGTCGGCGGCGGACGGGACGGGGATGACGCTGGCGTCCCAGAGGACCTGCGTGTAGTAGATCTCGCCCGCGGTCCAGGTGCCGATGCCGAGCGCGATCAGCGCCCAGCCCCAGGCCTCATCGCCGGCGCGGGCCGCGCGGACGAAGCACAGGAGCGTCGCAAGCACGAGCGCGACGAGATGGACCTGCTTGGAGAACGGGCCATGCACACCGACGTCGGGTGCCGCGATGACATGGACCTCGTACGCGGCCACCCAGGCGATGACCAGGGCGTAGATCCCACGCACGAGGCCCGGCAGCGCGGTGCGGGACAGCGTCACATGTTTTTGATCGGACGTTCGTCCGCGCAGCTTTAGGTCTGGCAATCCCCCTTGCCCACGAGGCGCGGCCCGGAGATCTGCCGGACGAACAGCGGCAGCGATGTCGCTCGCTCACCGCCGGTGATCGGGTCGGGCTGCGTCGTGTCACCGGTCGCCACGAGCACGCAGCCGCGCTCGTCGACGGCGTTGGTGAAGAAGTCGCCGAGCCGCCGGTCCTCGCCGGTGGCGACGCAGGTCGTGCCGTTCTGGCACAGGTTGTTGTCCGCGATCGGCCGCCCGACGACGTCGACCGTCTGGGCCTTCGGCGACGTGGAGGACGCGCTGGTGATCGTCGCCTCCTTCACGTTGAGCTTCGCCTTCTGGCAGGCGAGGTCAACGACCTTGTCGGTCTGGTACCAGACCACGCTGAGCTTGCCGGCGTCGCCCGCGACCGCCCACGGCCAGAACGCGCGCGCGTTCGCCGGCGAGGCAACCGCGCGCG
>VAYD01000271.1 GCA_005883905.1 Actinomycetota bacterium | reverse complement strand
AGCGACCCCAGGTCGTAGCCGCCCTCGAGCACCGCGCCGACCGGCACGCCGAGCGACTCGGCGAGGCGGCGCACCGAGCCGGCCATCGCCGCATAGCCGTCGTCGGTGACCTCGCAGCCCGCGAGCGGGTCGTCGGCGTGCGCGTCGAACCCGGCGCTGACGAGCACCAGCTCCGGCGCGAACGCGCCCGCCAGCGGCCCGACCACGTGCTCGACCAGCGAGCACCACAGCGCGTCGTCCGAGCCGCCCGGGACCGGCAGGTTCACGGTGTAGCCCTCGCCCGGCCCCGAGCCTTCGTCGGACGCGGACCCGGTGCCCGGATACAGCGGCCACTGGTGGATCGAGACGAACAGCACCCGGTCGCTGGCGTGGAAGATGTCGTTGGTGCCGTTGCCGTGATGGACGTCCCAGTCGAAGATGGCCACCCGCTCGGCACCATGCGCGTCGAGTGCGTGCTGCGTGGCGACCGCGATGTTGTTGAAGAGGCAGAAGCGCGTGGTGGCCGGGCGGCCGGTGCAGCGACGCCGCCGCTGGCGCGCGCGCTTCAAGCACGGCATCGACGATCCCGGCCGCGCCGCCGGCCGAGTGCATCGCAGCGTCGAACGAGTCGGTGCTCGCGACCGTGTCCAGGTCGAGATTGCCGCCGCCGGCGGCGCAGAACTGCTCGATCGCGTCGACGTAGCCCGGCGGATGGACGGCCTCGACGAGCGAGCGATCGACGGCGCCGGACTCGCGCACCTCCCACCCGAGCCAGTCGCGCGCCGAGAGCTCCTGCTCGATCGCGGTGATCCGCGCGGCGCGCTCGGGATGGGCGCCGGTGTCGTGGCGCAGCGACGACGGGTGGCGCAGCACGAGCGGGCGAGCCATCGCGGAGTACCGTACCCCGCCCATGAGCGAGGCGCCCCTGCTGCAGACGGACCTGGCGGTCGTCGGGGCCGGCGGCGCCGGCCTGTACGCGGCGCTGAGCGCGTCGGCCGAGGGCGCGAACGTCGTGCTCGTCAGCGCGACGCCGCTGGCGCGGACGGCGAGCTACTGGGCGCAGGGCGGGATCGCCGCGGCGCTCGCGCCCGACGACTCACCCGACCTGCACCGCCACGACACCGAGGTCGCGGGCCGAGGGCTCGTGCGACCGAGCGCGGCCGCGGTGCTCTGCCGCGAGGCGCCGCGGATCGTCGCCGAGCTCGAGCGCCTCGGCGTGCGCTTCGACCTCGACCCGGACGGGGGGCTCGCGCTCGGGCTCGAGGGCGGCCACTCCAAGCGCCGCGTCGTGCACGCCGGCGGCAGCGCGACCGGCCGTCGTGTGGTCAGGCACCTCTCCGCGCTCGTCGCCGAGGATCCGCGCATCCACGTGCTCGAGCAGGCGCGGGCCGCCACGATCTGGCTGCGCGACGAGCGCTGCGTCGGGCTCGTCTGCGAGGACGGGCGCGCGATCGCCGCGCGCGGCGTCGTGCTGGCGACCGGCGGCGCCGCCGCCCTGTGGTCGCGCACGACGAACCCGCCGGGCTCGGTCGGGATCGGCGCCCTGCTGGCACAGGCGGCCGGCGCCGCGATCGCCGATCTGGAGCTGATCCAGTTCCACCCCACTGCCGTGACCGGCGTCCGGGGCCGCGAGGGCTTCCTCGTCACCGAGGCGATCCGCGGCGAGGGCGCGACGATCCTCGATCCCGAGGGCGAGCGCTTCGTCGAGGAGCTCGCGCCGCGCGACGAGGTCGCCCGCGCGATCGAGGCGAAGATGCGCGCGACCGGCAAGGCGCACATGTGGCTCGACATGCGCGCGATCGACCCGGGGCACTTCCCCAATGTCGTGTCGGCGCTGCAGGAGTCGGGACTGGACCCGACGCGCGAGCTCGTCCCGGTGTCCCCGGCCGCGCACTACGTGATGGGCGGCGTCGTCACCGATCTCGACGGCGCGACGACGCTGCCCGGCCTCTACGCCGTCGGCGAGGCGGCCTGCACCGGGCTGCACGGCGCGAACCGGCTCGCGTCCAACTCGCTGACAGAGTGCTTCGTGTTCGGCCAGCGCGCGGCGCTCGCGGCGCTCGCCGAGCCGGCAGTCGCCGACGGCGGCGACGCTCCCGAGCCGCAGCCGATCCCGATGCCCTCGCGCGAGACGCGCGAGCACCTCTGGCGCGATGCCGGCCTGGTCCGCGACGCCGGCGGGCTCGAGACGCTGCTCGACGATCCGCACCCGCTCGCGCGCATCGTCGCCGCCTGCGCGCTGCTGCGCACCGAGTCGCGCGGCGGGCACCAGCGCTCGGACTTCCCGGAGACCGATCCCGCGTTGGATGGCAACCACGCCGTGGTGCGTGGGCATAATGCACCGGTTTTTGAGCCATGGGTTTGAGCAATCGCGCCGTTGTTAACGCGAACTCAACAATCGCGACGTTCCTGCCTTCACACGGTGACGTCAGTGTCAGCGACGTCACCCGGGGGAGCTACCAGGACGACAAGGAGCAGCTCAAGCTTCATGTACCA
Source organism: Actinomycetota bacterium (assembly GCA_005883905.1). Classification (GTDB taxonomy): domain Bacteria; phylum Actinomycetota; class Thermoleophilia; order Solirubrobacterales; family Solirubrobacteraceae; genus AC-49. Next base: position 3,507 of record VAYD01000271.1, on the reverse strand, counting down.
GTTCAGCCGGGCCATCTACCGAGAGCTCGCGAGGGACATCGACGGAACCGTCTCCGTCCGGGGCATGTGTGCCCACGAGCACGTACTGCGTTCGTGCGAGGCGACGGTCGAGCGCCTCGTCGCAGATCGCCATTACTTCGCGCGGCCGAGCCGCACGCTGTTCAACGACATCCGGACCTGCTTCCCGATGCGCGCGCAGTCGCGCGTCTGGGCGGTGGTCCAGCGCTACGTCAACGCCGCGGACGAGTATCTTCAGCGCCTGCCGGCGGCCGGACTGGACGCCAACGGCCAGCCGCTGCAGTGCCGCGCGACCACGCGCAGGGGAACGCCTTGTCAGCGCGTCCCGCTCCACCACAACGGCTACTGTCCGAGCCACCAGCACCTCGCGGAGACCGAGGAGATGGAGCTCGAGGTGGCCGCCTAGGACGAGGCTGCGGGGAGCACGCCTGGATACCGTCCGGGCATGCTCCTCGGGGTCGACGTCGGCGGCACCTTCACGGACGCCGTCCTCGTCAGCGGCGCGGAGCTGCACACCGCCAAGGCGCCGACGACGCCGGCCGACCAGTCGCAGGGCGTCATGGCGGCGATCGCCGCCGTCTTGGCGCGCGCGGGCGCGCGCCCTGCCGACGTCGAGCTGCTCGCGCACGGGATGACCGTCGCGACCAACGCGCTGCTCGAGGGACGCGGCGCGCGCACAGCCTTCGTCGCGACCGACGGATTCACCGACATCGTCGAGCTCGGCCGCCAGGCCCGGCGCGACCTGTACCGGCTCTGCGCCACGTGGCCGGCGCCCTTCGCCCCGCCTGAGCGGCGCTTCGGCGCGCGCGAGCGCATGGGACCCGGCGGGGTCCTGCGCGCGCTGGAGGGCGCCGACGAGCTGGCGGACGCCGTCGCGGCGAGCGGCGCGGAGTCGGTCGCCGTCTGCCTGCTGCACGCCTACCGCGACCCGTCGCACGAGATCGCCGTCGGCGAGGCGCTGCGGGCGCGGTTGCCAGATGGCGTGCACGTCTCGCTCTCCCACGAGGTCGTCGGCACGTTTCGCGAATTCGAGCGCGCGGCGACGACCGAGGTCGACGCGGCGCTCTCGCCGCTGGTCGGCGCGTACCTGCGCGCGCTCGCCGCACGCGCCGCGGACGAGGGCCTGCCCGAGCCGCGGATCATGCAGTCCAGCGGCGGGCTGGCGCCCTTCGAGCGGGCGGCGGACCACGCGGCGCTCGCCGTGCTGAGCGGGCCGGCGGGCGGCGCCGCGGCGGCTGCGCTCGTGTCGGCCGCTGCGGGCGAGCGCAGGCTCCTGTGCTTCGACATGGGCGGGACCTCCTGCGACGTGTCGGTGGTCGAGGACGGCGCGGTGCGCGAGGCGGCGGGCCGCGAGGTCGGCGGGCGGCCGCTCGCGCTGCCGATGGTCGACATCCACACGGTCGGCGCCGGCGGCGGCTCGATCGGCTGGCGCGACCCGGGCGGCGCCGTGGGACCGCGCTCGGCGGGCGCCGAGCCGGGCCCGGCGTGCTACGGGCGCGGCGGCGCGGAGCCGACGGTGACCGACGCGAACCTCGTGCTCGGGCGGCTCGACGCGGCCAAGCCACTCAGCGGCGTCGAGCTCGACGTGGGCGCGGCGCGCGGCGCGATCGAGCCGCTCGCGGACGAGCTCGGGCTGAGCGTCGAGGAGTGCGCACTCGGCATCGTGCGCGTCGCCAACGCCGAGATGGTCCGCGCGCTGCGCGTCATGACCGTCGAGCGCGGGCTGGACCCGCGCGCGTTCACCCTGCTGGCATTCGGCGGCGCCGGGCCGCTGCATGCCGCCGAGATGGCCGACGAGCTCGGCATCAGGCGAATCCTGATCCCGCCCGCGAGCGGGGTGCTGAGCGCGCTCGGGCTCGCCGCGGCGGACCGCCGCACGCAGGTGCAGCGGACGCTGATGCTGCGCGGCGAAGAGCTGACCGACGACGCGCTCGCGGACGCGATCGAGCAGCTGCGGCCCGCGGGAGAGCGCCTGGAGGTCGCGTGCGACATGCGCTACCGCGGGCAGGCGCACGAGCTCACCGTGCGCGACCTGCGGTCCGCGGACGAGCTGCGCGCCGCGTTCGCCGACCTGCACGAGGAGCGCTATGGCTACCGCGACGACGACTCCGGCATCGAGCTCGTGACGCTGCGGGTCACTGGCGTCGATCCCGGCCCGCGCGTCGAGTTGCGCGCCGATCACGCGGAGCTCTCGCTGTTCGTGCCGGAGGGCTGGCAGCGGGAGCAGACCGAGCACGGGGTCGTCGTGAGCCGTGCTTGACCCGGTCGAGCTCCAGGTCGTCACCGGCGCGCTCAAGGCAGCGTGCGACGAGATGGGCGCCGCGCTGGTGCGCAGCGCCCACTCGGCGAACATCAAGGAGCGCCGCGACTGCTCGACCGCGCTGTTCGACCCGGCCGGCGAGATGGTGATGCAGGCCGAGCACATCCCGGTGCACCTCGGCGCGATGCCCGCGGCCGTCGCGGCGGTTGTCGGCGAGCAGCATCGCGAGGGCGTCTCCTGGGTGCTGAACGACCCGTACCGCGGCGGCACCCACCTGCCGGACATCACGGTCATCACGCCCGCCTTCCGCGACGGAGGCGAGCTGATCGGGTTCGCGGCCTCGCGCGCCCACCACGCCGACGTCGGCGGTGTCATCCCGGGCTCGATGCCGGCCGATTCGACGACGCTCGAGCAGGAGGGCGTCGTGATCGCGCCGCGCGTGCTCGATGACGCGGCAGTCGCGGAGCTGTCGGCGCTGATGCGCACCCCCGACGAGCGCCGCGCCGACCTGCGCGCGCAGCTCGCCGCCAACCGCACCGGCGTGCTGCGCCTGCGCGAGCTCGCGGACCGGATCGGTGCGCAGACGCTGCGCGCCGCGACCGCCGAGGTTCTCGACTACGCCGAGCGGCGCACCCGCGCCTGCCTGGCCGCGATGCCCGACGGGGCGGTCAAGGCGAGCGACGTGCTCGAGGCGACCGACGGCGACCTCGAGCTGCGCCTGCGCGCGACGATCGCGGGCGACGAGCTGACGCTCGACTTCACCGGCAGCGCCGAACAGGACCGCGGCAACCTGAACTGCCCGCTGGCCGTGACGCGCAGCGCATGCCTGTTCGCCGTGCGCGTCCTCACCGACCCCGACATCCCCGCCAGCGCCGGCGCGCACCGTCCCGTCAAGGTCGTCACCGAGCCGGGCACGCTCCTCGACGCGCGCCCGCCGGCCGCCGTCGTCGCCGGCAACGTCGAGACGAGCTCGCGCGTCGCGGATCTCGTCCTGCGCGCGTTCGGATGGGCGCTCGGCCAGGGAACGATGAACAACCTCACGCTCGGCAACGACCGCTTCACCTACTACGAGACGCTCGGCGGCGGGCAGGGCGCGTGCGCGGACGCCGACGGGCCGAGCGGCGTGCATGTCGCGATGTCGAACACGCTCAACACGCCGGTCGAGGCGCTCGAGCTCGAGTTCCCGCTGCGCGTCACGCGCTACGCGATCCGCCGCGGCAGCGGCGGCG
>VAYD01000270.1 GCA_005883905.1 Actinomycetota bacterium | reverse complement strand
AGCGACGGCAACGGGTGTACTCACGGGTCTTGAACTTCGAACCGCGTGCCTGGCGCACGCGCTGAGACGTCTTGGCCATGCGTCAGGCCTCCTCTGAAGTGTCGTTGTCGTCCTCGGCGGCGGCCGGAGCCTCGCCGTGGGGGTTGGTGGGTGGGATCCCATCCGGGCGCTTGCCCTCGCGGCTGAACGGCATGCCGAACGCCTCGAGCAGCGCGAACGCCTCGCCGTCGGTCTTCGCCGACGTGGTGATCGTGATGTCGAGCCCGCGAACCGCATCCACGGCGTCGTAGTCGATCTCCGGGAAGATGATCTGCTCGCGCACGCCCATCGAGTAGTTGCCGCGGCCGTCGAAGGCGTTTGCCTTCAGCCCGCGGAAGTCGCGGATCCGCGGGATCGCGACCGACATCAGGCGGTCGAGGAACTCGTACGCGCGCTCGCGGCGCAGCGTCACCGAGATGCCGACCGGCATGCCCTCGCGGACCTTGAACTGGGCGATCGACTTGCGCGCGCGGCGCAGGTTCGGCTTCTGGCCGGCGATCGTCGCGAGCTGCTCGGTGGCGTTGTCCAGGACCTTGGAGTCGGTCTTGGCGTCGCCGAGGCCCATGTTCAGCGTGATCTTCTCGATCTTCGGCGCCTGCATGTACGTGGAGTAGCCGAAGCGCTTCACGAGCGCCGGGCGGATCTCCTCGACGTATCTGTCCTTGAGGCGTGCCATGGCTAGTCGAACTTGCTCCCGGACCGCCGGGCGACGCGATTGCGCGCGCCACCCTCGCGGGTCACGCCCACGCGGGTCGGCTTCTTGTCCTTGGGATCGATGAGCATCACGTTCGAGATGTGGATGGGGCCCTCCTTGGAGATGACCCCGCCGCCCTGGCCGGTTCCAGCGTTGGGACGCTGGTGGCGCTTGACGATGTTCAGGCCCTCGACGTAGACCTTGGCCTTCTTCGGGTCCACGCGCAGGACCTTGCCGGTCTTGCCGCGATCCTTGCCTGAGATGACGATGACCTCGTCGTCGCGGCGGATCTTCACAGCCATGCTAGAGCACCTCCGGCGCGAGCGACACGATCTTCATGAAGTTGCGCTCGCGCAGCTCGCGCGCCACGGGGCCGAAGATGCGGGTGCCGCGCGGGTTGTTCTGGGCGTCGATGATCACGGCCGCGTTCTCGTCGAACGCGATGTAGGTGCCGTCGGTGCGCCCGAAGGACTTCTTCGTGCGCACGACGACCGCCGTGACGACCTCGCCCTTCTTGACGGTGCCCTGCGGGTTGGCCTGCTTGACCGTCGCCGTGATCACATCGCCGACGTGCGCGTAGCGGCGCTTCGAGCCCCCCTTGACGCGGATGACGAGGATCTCGCGGGCGCCGGTGTTGTCGGCGACCTTGAGGCGTGACTCGTTCTGGATCACTTCGCCCGCTCCAGGACCTCGACGAGCCGCCAGCGCTTGGTGCGGCTCAGCGGGCGCGACTCGATCACGGTGACGCGATCGCCCTCATGGGCGTCGTTGGCCTCGTCGTGGGCGTGCAGCGTCGACGTCGACCGAACGATCTTCTCGTAGCGGCGGTGCCGGCGCGCGTCCTCGATGCGCACGACGATCGTCTTGTTGGGCTTGTCGGAGACGACGATGCCGGTGCGCGTCTTCGGACGGCCCGGACCGTGCTCCTTGGGCGGCGTGACCTGTGCCGGCGCCTCGGCACGGGTGGCACGAGCCTTCTCGCGCTCCTGCTTACGCCGGCGCGAGCGAGCGGCGGCCTTCTGCTTGCGCAGCGCGACGCGCTCGGCCTGGCGGTCTTCGGGCGAGCGCTGCGGCTTGGCCTCGCCGGACTCGCGCGACTTGAGCAGGCGCAGGCGCTCCTTGCGCGGCAGCGAAGGATCGATGTCGGGCGCTGCGTCTTCGGCGGGCTCCTCGGCCGGGGCCTCCTCGGCCTCGGCTACGGGCTCCTCCGCGGGCGCCTCCGTCTCCTCGACGGGCGCCTCGGCCGCAGCCTCCGGGGTCTCCTCGACCGGGGTCTCCTCCGGCGTCTCTTCGGTGTTCGTTTCGTCAGTCATTGCGTCCCTACGAAGTCTCGATGTCGATGCCGCGCTGGCGCGCGACGGTCAGCGCCCGCGCGAGGTCGCGCTTGGCGCTCTGAAGGCCGGCGGTGTTCTCCAGCTCGCCGGTGGCGTGCTGGAAGCGCAGCCCGAACAGCTCGCGGCGAGCGGTCTTGACCTGCTCGCGCAGCTCGTCGTCGCTCATCTCCCGGATCTCGGCTGCCTTCATCACTAGTCCTCCGCCGTCACGAACTTGGTGCGCACGGGCAGCTTGTGGCCGGCGAGGCGCATCGCCTCGCGCGCCAGCTGCTCGTCCACGCCGGCGAGCTCGAACATGACGCGGCCCGGCTTGACCACGGCGACCCAGCCCTCGGGCGAGCCCTTGCCGGAGCCCATTCGGGTCTCGGCCGGCTTCTTGGTGAACGGCTTGTCCGGATAGACGTTGATCCAGACCTTCCCGCCACGCTTGATCTTGCGGGTCATCGCGATTCGGGCAGCCTCGATCTGACGGTTCGTGAGCCAGCCGGCGTCGAGCGCCTTGATGCCGTACTCGCCGAACTGCACCTTGGTCTGGCCGCGGGAGAGACCCGCACGCCGGCCGCGGTGCTGCTTGCGGTGCTTGACGCGCTTGGGGCTCAGCATCTACCGACCACCTCCGCGCGGACCGCCCGGACCGCCGCCGCGGCCACCGCCGCCACGGCCGCCGCCGAAGCCGCCGCCGCCGCCGCCACCCCGGCCACCGCGTCCGCCACCGGGACCGCCCGGGCCACCCGGGCCGCCGCCGCGGCCACCGCGGCCGCCGCGGCCACGGCCGTCACGGCCGTCGCGACCGCCACGGCCGCCGCGATCGTCGTCGCGCTGAGGCGCGGGGGCGTCGAGGTCGGTGAGGTCGGCGCCGGTGTAGCCCTCGGGCATGATCTCGCCCTTGTTGATCCAGCACTTGACGCCGATGCGGCCGAAGGTCGTGCGAGCCTCGTAGAAGCCGTAGTCGATGTCCGCGCGCATCGTGTGCAGAGGGACGCGGCCGTCGGAGTAGGACTCGGTGCGCGCCATCTCCGCGCCGCCCAGGCGGCCGGAGACCTGCACCTTGCAGCCCTTGGCGCCGGAGCGCATCGCGCTGGTCAGCGCGCGCTTCATCGCGCGCCGGAACGCGACGCGGTTCTGCAGCTGCTCGGCGATCGACTGCGCGACGAGCTTCGCGTCGAGCTCGGGACGCTTGATCTCGAGGATGTTGACCTTGATCTGCTTGCGCGTCATCCGGTGCAGGTCGCGCCGCAGCGCGTCGACCTCGCTGCCGGACTTGCCGATCACGATGCCGGGCCGGGCCGTGTGGATGTTGACCTCGACCTCATTGGCGTCCTTGCGGATCGTGATGTCGCTCAGGCCGGCGTTAGTCCGAGAACTCGCGCTCGTTGAACCAGGTCGACTTCCAGTCGTGGATGTATCCGACGCGTAGAACCTCGGGATGGACCTTCTGACCCATGCGACTACCTGCCGTTCTCGTTTGTGGTGAGGGTGATGGTCATGTGGCTCGTCCGCTTGCGGATTCGCGTGGCTCGCCCCAGCGCGCGCGGACGGTAGCGCTTGAGCGTCGGCCCCTCGTCTACATAGGCCTGTCCCACGACCAGCTCGTCGGCGACCAGCTCGTGGTTGTTCTCCGCGTTGGCGACCGCGGACTCGAGCAGCTTGCTCCACGCCTCGGCGACCTGACGGTTGGTGTGCGTGAGGATCGCGCGCGCCTCGGCGACGTCCTTGCCGCGGATGTGGTCGCAGACCAGACGCGCCTTGCGCGCGGATGTGCGGACGTACTTGGCGTGCGCGCGCACGACGACGCGCTCCGGCGTCTCCTTGCGGGTGCGGCGGGCGGGCGCGGGCTTGGGCTCCGCCGCGGGCTTGGGCTCCTCCGCCGGCTTCTCCTCCTCGGCCTTGGGCTCCTCGGCCTTCGGCTCGGCGGGCTTCTTCGCGCGCGGCTTGCGAGCGGACTTCGGCTTGTCCTCGTCGGCCTTGGCGGGAGCCTTCTTCGCGCGGGTCTTCTTGACCTGCTGCGGAGCCTCCTCCGTCGCCTCGGCCTGCTCCTGCGCAGCCTCGACCGACGCCTCGGCCTTCGCCTCGGCGGCCTCGGCCTCCAGCTTCTCGTCGACCTTGCCCTCGGACGGGTTGCCCGGCTTGTCGGCCATCAGCGGACCCTCCCCGAGCCGGCATGGCCACGGAACAGACGCGTGGGCGCGAACTCGCCCAGCTTGTGGCCGACCATCGACTCCGACACGAACACGGGCACGTGCTTGCGGCCGTCGTGGACGGCGATCGTGTGCCCGACCATCTCCGGGAAGATCGTCGAGGCGCGCGACCAGGTCTTGACCATGTTCTTGGACCCGGAGGAGTTCATGCCCTCGATGCGCGACATCAGGCGCTCCTCGACCCACGGGCCCTTCTTGGACGAACGTGACACGACCGACTACCTCTTGCCCTTCCCGCGGCGGCGGCCGCGAACGATGTACCTGTCGGAATCCTTGTTCTTCTTGCGGGTGCGGTACCCGAGCGTGGGCACGCCCCACGGCGTCACCGGGTGACGCCCTGCCGTGGTCGAGCCCTCGCCACCGCCGTGGGGGTGGTCGACGGGGTTCATGGCCGTGCCCCGCGTCTGCGGGCGCACGCCCATGTGACGCTTGCGGCCGGCCTTGCCCACGGTGATGTTCTGGTGCTCGGCGTTGCCGATCACGCCGACCGTCGCGCGGCACTCCGCGCGAACCAGGCGCATCTCGCCGGACGGCAGGCGCAGCGTCGCCATGTCGCCCTCCTTCGCCATCAGCTGCACGGAGGCGCCGGCGGAACGCGCGAGCTGGCCACCGCGGCCGGGCTGCAGCTCGACGTTGTGGATCACCGTGCCGACCGGGATCCGCGAGATCGGCAGGCAGTTGCCGACCGAGATCTCGGCGTCCGGGCCGCTCGACACCATCGCACCGATCTGCAGGCGCGCCGGAGCCAGGATGTAGCTCTTGACGCCGTCGACGTAGTGCAGCAGCGCGATGTACGCGGTCCGGTTGGGGTCGTACTCGATCGCGGCGACCTTGGCGGGGATGCCGTCGCGCCGGCGCTTGAAGTCGATCTTGCGATACAGGCGCTTGGCGCCGCCGCCGCGATGGCGAGACGTCTTGCGCCCGTTGACGTTGCGACCGCCGGACTTCTTGAGGCCCTCGGTGAGCGACTTCTCCGGTGTCGACTTCGTGATCTCGGCGAAGTCCGAGTACGTGACGAAGCGGCGCCCGGGGCTGGTCGGCTTGGGGTTGCGGATCGGCATGCGACTAGCCCTCCTCGAGTCCCTGCAGGCTCGTGAAGATCGGGATGGAGTCGCCCTCGCGCACCTGCACGATCGCCTTCTTCCACGACCGGGTCTTGCCCGACGTGTAGCCGCGCCGCTTGGGCTTGGACTTCACGGAGGCCGTGCGCACGTCGACGACCTTCACGTCGAACAGCGCCTCGACCGCCTGGCGGATCTGCGTCTTGTGCGCGTCGTCGTGGACGCGGAACGTGTACTTGCCCAGTGACGCCAGCACGTAGCTCTTCTCGCTGACGACCGGGCGGATGATGATCTGGGAGTGATCCATCACGAACCGCCCTTCGCCCGGTCGGTGAGCGCGTCGGCCGCGGCCTGCGACAGCAGCAGTGCGGAGGCGCCGACGACGTCGGCGACACCGGTGCCCGTCGCGGGCAGGACGGAGACGCGGTCGAGGTTGCGGAACGACAGCGCCACCTGCTCCTCGGCGTCGCCGAGGACGACCAGAACCGAGCCGTGGTCCTTGCCGAGCCAGTCGCCCAGCAGCGTCGCGGCAGCCTTGGTGGAGGGGGTGTCGAAACCGTTGGTCGCGTCGAAGACCGCCAGCGACTCGCGCTCGGCGTGGATGCTCAGCGCGCTGCGCAGCGCCGCGCGGCGCTCCTTGCGGTTGACCTTGAAGGTGTAGTGGCGCGGCTGCGGCCCGAAGACGGTGCCGCCGCCGGTCCAGATGGGCGAACGCGACGAGCCGGCGCGGGCGCGGCCGGTGCCCTTCTGACGCCACGGCTTGGCGCCGCCGCCGCGGACGTTGCCGCGGGTCTTGGTCGCGTGCGTTCCCTGGCGGCGCGCGGCGAGCTCCGCGCGCACGGACTCGTGCACGAGCGGGCCGTTGAAGCGCGCGCCGAACACGGCGTCGTCGAGCGTCGCGGTGCTGGTGCCGCCGAGGATCTGGGCCTTAGGCATCGGTGCGCACCTCCACCACGCCGTTGCGTGGTCCGGGGACCGAGCCGCGGATGAGCATGAGGTTCTGTGCGGGATCGAGCCGGACGATCGTCAGGCCCTTGTTGGTCACACGCTGGTTGCCCATCTGGCCGGGGCCGCGGATGCCCTTCATCACGCGTGCGGGCCAGGCCGAGGCGCCGATCGATCCCGGGGCGCGCACGTTGTGCGAGCCGTGGGACTTGGGGCCGCGGCTGAAGTTGTGGCGCTTGATCGTGCCCTGGAAGCCCTTGCCCTTGGAGGTGCCCGAGATCTTGACCTTCTGGCCGATCTCGAATGCCTCGACGGTGACCGTCTCGCCGACCGTCAGCTCGCCGGCGTGGTCGCGGAACTCCTTGACCTTGCGGTGCGGGCCCGCGTCGGCCTTCTTGAGATGCCCGAGCTCGGCCTTCGTGAGGTGCTTCTCCTTGGCGGCGTCGAACGCGAGCTGCACGGCCTCGTAGCCGTCGCGATCGTGCGTGCGGATGCCGGTGACCGGACAGGGGCCGGCCTCGAGCACCGTGACGCGCTCGACCGTGCCGTCCTCGAGGAAGACCTGGGTCATGCCGAGCTTCTTGGCAAGGATCGCGGTCATCGTCTAGCCGAGACGGATCTCGATGTCGACGCCGGCGGGCAGATGGTCGAGGCGCTGGAGCGAGTCGACCGTCTTGGGCGTGGGCTGGTGGAT
>VAYD01000269.1:545-7844 GCA_005883905.1 Actinomycetota bacterium | reverse complement strand
GAGCGGCGCGCCGATGCCGAGCACGCGCTCGAAGCGCTCATCGCGGACAGCCACGAAGCGACACTAGTCCGCCCGCGCGGGGTGCGTCCAGTCGTACCGCGGACACGCCTGGTAGCACCACGATGCGACGCCTGCTCGGTCCCGGGCGAAACCGTCAAACGTACGACACGATCAGCGACGACGCGCTGAAGGAGCCGTATCCCAGCTGAGCCCCTCCCGGGACCCCGCGAGGAGGGTCCGAAACGGTCGAATAGGGTCCGAGGCGGTCGAGAGCGGACGAGGCGCAACTGCTGGTAATCGAGCGAATCCGGCGCGTTTCCAGCGGAATCGCCGGACCCCGAAAACCCCCTTCTAATCCGCAGGTCGCAGGTTCGAGTCCTGCCCGGGGCGCTGGAAAGTGCCTGCAAAGGGGACGCTTCTCGTGGATCAGGTGTGTTCGGGACTCGGCGCGTGTCCCAAATATGTCCCAAAGTTGGCGCCGCGGACCCGGAGCTGACGCTGCGCATCGGGTGTCGACCGGCGCGATGGACGACGACCAGCAGCCAAGATCAACCACGGGGATGTGACGTCGTCGTGGTTGGCAACGAACTGGTCGGGTTGATCGTCCGTCGCCCACGATGACCATCTGCTCGTCGAGAACGTCGCGTTGATCCCAACTTCCAAGGCCGGGGCGTCGGACGACCGCTCTTGTCACGCGCCGAGATGATCGCCGACGACCTCGGCCTGTCCAGGCGTCGGCTCTACACCAACGCTGCGATGACCGAGAACCTCGAGTTCTATCCACCGCTCGGGTACCGGGAGACCGGAACAGTCGCTGGGCCGTCGTGCGTGCGCCCCGTTTCGTGGTCGCGAGATGCCGTTCGCCATCGCGGCATTCTGCGGTTTCGACGTGCATCGTCGAAACCGTGGCCAGAGGTGCCCGTTCCCCCGGCGACACCGCTGCGGATTCGCGCGCCGAAAGGTTCAGGTCTTCGCACCAGTTTCACCCCAGGGGCGCCGACCCAGACGATCATCGACTTCATCCAGGGGTCTGGAGCCGAGTCGTGCCAACCTGCGACCGCCCGGTCATTTGGACCCCGTTCGCGGATGGACCCGGCGATTGGACCGGCTGAACGGTGAGGTCAGTGGGTCCCGACTCGGACGGCGAGGCTGACAGCCAGCGTTCCTGCCTTAGCGCGCGCACGCTCATCGCCACCTTCGCGGTCCCGAACGTCCTGGGTGGCGATGAAGCACTACGCCAATCGCGCAGGCCAGAGCCGGATGGGGAACGGCCGCTGGCTGCGCGCCGTGCGCTCGGGGACGACGCATTGCAACGGGGCATGGCTTGGCCGTCTCGCGCTCTCCAAGTGCGAGGCGGTCGCTAGCGTTCCGGTCATGTCCGAAGCCTGGCCCGCGCTGCCCGCCTACGTGTCCTGGCGCGCGACCTGCGACACCCTGCACGCGCACACGCAGGTCCTCGGCAAGCTCGCGGCGACGATCGCCCCTCCCGAACCGCAGCTCCAGCACGCGGCGCTCCGGCTGACCGCGCGTGGCTGGGAGACGGCGCCACTGCCGGCCCCCGACGGCTCGGGCGCGTTCGTCGCGGCCCTCGACCTGCACGCCCACGAGGCTCTCGTGGAGCACAGCGACGGTCGCGTCCGGCGCATCCCGCTCACGCCGGACCGGCCGGTCGGAGACGTCACGCGCGAAGTGCTCGCCGCGGCTCGGGACGTCGCCGGCGCGATCGAGATCGACCCGACGCCGCAGGAGGTCTCGTGGACCGTCCCGCTCGACGAGGACGACGAGCACCGGCGCTACGACACCGGCGAGGTCGCGACCTACTTCGCCGCCGCCACGCGCGCCGCCCAGGTCCTCGCCGCGCTGCGTGCGCCCTACCGCGGCCGCTCGACGTCCGTCAACGCCTGGTGGGGCTCGTTCGACCTCGCCGTCAACCTCTACTCCGGGCGCCCCGCCGACCCGCCATCGGACGACTTCATCATGCGCAACTCGATGGACGCGGAGGAGATCGCCGTCGGCTGGTGGCCTGGCGACGAGCGCTCCGGCAAGGCCGCCTTCTACGCGTACGCCCACCCGCCGAGGGAGGGATTCGGCGCCGACGATCTCGCCCCCGCCGCTGCCCGTTGGGACGGCGAGCTCGGCCTCTACGTGCTCGACTGGGACGACGCGCGGCGCGCCCCCGACCCGCACGCCGCGGCGCTGGAGTTCGCCGCGTCGGCGGTCCACCACGCCTGCGTCATCTGTGGGTGGGATCCCGAGCTCGCCGACAGCGCGCTCGGGACTCCGCCGCCGGTGCACTGACGTCGCCGCTGCTCGAGGATGTCGCGCAGCGTGGCGAAGTTCGCGGATGAGCGCGAGTTGGACGACCACGGTCAGCCCGCTGAGCCGCCGGCCGAGTTGGGCGGTGGCAGCGCGACACCCCCCAAATGGGGGGCCATTATCCGGGCCTGCGTGTGAGACCGCGGCGTCGCCGCGATACTGGGACGTGGGTCGAAACGATGACGTCAGCCGAGTTCCCGCCCGGTCCGCTCGAGGGCCTCGACGAGTTCGTCGAGGTGCTGGGCGACGTCGAGGCGGGCGCCTCGACCGATGCCTTCTACGGGCGGCTGTGCGAGGTGATCTGCCGGCTGGCGGCGATGGATATCGCGGTCCTGTTCCGCTACGACGCTGCCGTGCGGCGGGTCCGGGCGGCGGGCGCGCACGGGCTCGACATCGCGATCTTCGAGGAGGCTCACGTCAGCGTGGAGTCTGCGCCGATCGCGCGCCGCGCGTTCGGTGAGGACGCGGTCGTCGAGGCGCATGCGCCGTACGCGGACGCTCTGCCCGAGCAGTATGCGGCGCTGCTTCCGGACGGGACGCTCTACTGCGTGCCGATGGCCGCGGCGGGCAGGTGGGTCGGGGTCGTCCTGTGCCACCAGCCCGAGGGCGCGGCGCTGTCGTCGCGCGAGCGCCATGCGCTGTGGACGCTCGGCAAGACCGCGGCGCTGGCGGCCGTCGCACGGATCGCGACGTTTGAGGGCGAGCGCGCACGCGAGCTGCAGCACCGCATCGACCTCGCGCGCGACGTGCATGACGGCGTGGTGCAGCGGCTCTTTGGCGTCTCGATGGCGCTGGACGCCGACGGCGACCTCCCGCCGGAGGCGCGCAAGCGGGCCGCGGCGGAGATCCAGCAGGCGCTGGCCGACCTGCGCAGCGCCGTGCAGCGGCCGCTGAGCCGCGCGCCGCGACCGACGCAGGTGACGTTGGCCGACGAGGTGCGGCGTCTGGCGCATCGCCATGGCGACCTCGCGATCGAAGTGGATCCCGATTCGTCACTCGCCGTCCCCCCACACCTAGGCGCTGCGCAACGCGCACAAGCACGCCAAGCCGACACGCGTGACGGTGCGCGCGGGCATCGACGACGGCGCGTTCATCCTCGAGGTCGCCAACGACGGCGTGGGCAAGGCCAAGCCTCAATCGGCGGGGATGGGTCTGCGGCTGGCGGCGTTCGAGGCGTTGGGCGAAGGAGGCTTCGTGGAGTTCGGCCCGCGCAACGGGGGCTGGCAGGTACGTCTGGTGGTGCCGGTCGATGACGAATCCTGAGCGGCGGCTGCGCATCCTCGTGGTCGACGACCATGACGTTGTGCACTGGGGCTTCCGGCTGCTGCTCACGCAGCAGCCGTGGGTGGAGCGCTGCCTCAGCGCCCGCACCGGAGCCGAGGCGCTGGCTTTGACCCGCCGCTTCGAGCCGCACGTCGCACTGGTCGACCTCTTCGTCGGCGAGGAGTCCGGCGCGGAGATCTGCGAGCTGCTGCGCCGAGAAACGCCGCCGCCGACCGTGCTGCTGATCTCGGGCGCGGGTCGGATCTCGATGAGCGCCGCGCGCGCCGCGGGGGCGTCGGGGTTCGTGTCCAAGGACTGGCCGAGCGCCGAGATCGTCGCAGCGGTGCGCGAGGTCGCACGCGGGGCGAAGGTCTTCCAGCCGGAGCGGGAGCCGGCGGCGACAGGGTTGACCGAGCGCGAGCGCGAGGTGCTGGGGCTGATGGGATCGGGAGCGACGAACCGCGAGATCGCGGGCTCGCTGCATCTCTCGCCGCACACCGTGAAGGAGCACACGAGCGCGCTGTTCCGCAAGCTGGACGTGCGCAACCGCACCGAGGCGGTCCAGCGCGCGCAACGGCTCGGACTCCTGGACTGATCCCCCCGACCGGCGGGTTGGTGGCCGCCCGCCTCTTCCGCGGGGCGCCGGGCGCGGACAGGGTGGGTCGATGGATTTCACCGCGGTGCTCTTCCCGGGACAGGGCAGCCTCACGGCTGATGCCCGTGATCATGCGCGCGACGTGGTCCCGGACCTTGTGCAGCGTGCGTCCGAGCTGGTCGGCGAGGATCCCTTCGACCGCCCGCATGACAGCACGCGATTCGCACAGCCGGCAATCTTCGTGGCGAGCATGGCCGGCTGGCGCGAGCGCCAGGACGACCTGAGCGACGTCGGCGCGATGGCCGGGCACTCGCTCGGCGAGCTGTCGGCGCTGGCGGCTGCCGGAGCGCTGCGCCTGGACGACGCGCTCAAACTCGTGGTGCTGCGCGGCCGGCTGATGGCCGACGCCGCCGAGGAGAACCCCGGCGGCGGCATGGTCGCGCTGCTGGGCGCCACGCCCGAACGCGCCGCGGCGCTGGCGGCGGCGCACGGGCTGGAGCTGGCCAACGACAACGCGCCCGGGCAGGTCGTGCTGTCGGGCCGCCGAGTCGCGATCGATGTCGTGACAAAGGCAGCACGGGCCGAGGGGCTCAAGGCGATGGCGCTCGACCTGGCCGGCGCGTTTCACTCCCGGGACATGGCGGCTGCGGAGCTGCCGTTCCTGCTGGCCCTGGAGGACGTGCCGATGAGCCGTCCCCACGTGCCGGTGGTCTCGGGCTATGCCGCGCGGCCGTTCGCCGAGGTGCCCTTTGAGCTTGCGCGCGCGCTGGTCTCGCCGGTGCGCTGGCGAGAGACGATGGCCATGCTGGTCGAGCTCGGCGCGCGGCGTTTCGTCGACGTCGGCCCCGGCGAGGTTCTCGCGCGCCTGGTCAAGCGAAACGTCCGGATCGAGCAGGGCGATGTCGTCCTCGTCTGAGCTGCAACTCGACCGGGTGGACGCCACGCCCGGGTCCGGCCGCGCCGCGGGCATCGTCGGCTTCGGCTCGGCCCTGCCGTCAGGCATCGTGTCCAGCAACGCGATTGCGCAACGGATCGGAGTGCCAGCGGGCTGGATCGAGCGGCGCACGGGCATCCGTCGGCGCCGGCACGCCGGCGCCGACGACCGGGTGTGGCGGCTCGCCGCCGCCGCCGGCAGCGACGCGCTGGCCGCTGGCGGGATGGATGCTGACGCGCTGGACCTCGTCCTGGTCGCGACGCTGGCGCCGGATGACATCACGCCCAATGCTGCGCCGCTGGTCGCGCAGGCGCTGGGCGCGACGAGCGCGGGGGCGATCGATGTCGGCGCCGCCTGCACGGGCTTCGTCAGCGCGCTGGAGCTCGGTGCTGCGTGCATCGAGTCCGGGCGAGCCGAGGGCGTGCTGGTGGTCGGCGCGGAGATCATGTCGCGCTTCGTCGACCACGGCGACCGCCGCACCGCGGGCCTGTTCGGGGACGGGGCGGGCGCGGTCGTGCTCGCGCCGGGGCAGAGCGGGCGCGTCGGGGCCAGCGTGCTCGGGTGCGATGGCGCGGCGGCGGAGTTCATCCGTGCGCCGCGCGCCACTGGGCTGATCGAGATGGACGGCCACGAGACCTTCCGGCGCGCCGTCGCCACGCTGTGCGAGAACGCGCGACAGACGCTGGCCGCCAACGGTCTGACTCGCGACGACGTCGACCTCTTCGTGTTGCACCAGCGCGTGTGCTCGACGTGATTGCCGACGTCGGCAACACGTCGGCCGCGAGCATCCCACTGGCGCTCGCGCAGGCGCAGCGCTACGGGCGGCTGGCCGCCCGTGACCGCGTGCTGCTCGGCGCCGTGGGCGCAGGCTTCACGTGGGGCGCGACCGTCGTGACCTGGGGGACAGCATGAGACCACAGGAGGCGACGGTGCTCGTCACGGGCGGGGATCGCGGGATCGGCGCGGCGTCGGCGCGGGCGCTCGCGGCCGACGGCTGGAACGCCGCGGTCCTGTATCGCAGCGGCGAGCGCACCGCGGCCGAGCTGGTCGAGACGATCCGCGCCGATGGTGGACGTGCGCAGGCCTTCCACGCAGACCTCACTGACGCGTCGGCCTGCGAGCAGGTCTTCAACGACGTCGAGGAGTCGCTCGGACCGGTGCTTGGGCTGGTCAACAACGCCGGTGTGCGCGCCGACAACCTCACGCTTTCGATCGACGACGGCGACTGGGACCTCGTCCTCGAGACGAACCTGACCGCGGCGTTCCGCCTGACCCGCCGCGCGCTGCGCGCGATGCTGCGCGCCCGCTTCGGTCGCATCATCAACGTGGCCTCGGTCGTCGGCCCGCGGGCGAACGCCGGCCAGGCCAACTACGCGGCCTCCAAGGCCGGCCTGATCGGCCTCACCAAGACGATCGCCGCCGAGGTCGCCCGCAAGGGTGTCACGGTCAACGCCGTCGCCCCCGGCTTCATCGAGACCGACATGACGGCGGACCTTCCCGACGCCATCAAAGAGGCGGTGCCGGCCCGCCGCGCGGGCCGCCCCGAGGAGGTTGGCGCCTGCGTGGCGTTCCTCGCCTCCGACAACGCCGGTTACGTCACCGGCACGACCCTGTACGTCGACGGCGGCCTCGCCGCCTGAAAGGAACAAGCAATGCCCACCCTGGACACCACCGAAGTCGAACAGCGCATCTACGCCGCGCTGGAGAGCTTCGGCGCCGAGCCGACCGAGATCAACCCGTACGCGACGTTCCAAGCGCTCGACGTCGACTCGCTCGACCTCGCGGAGCTGTCGCAGATCGTCGAGGACGAGTACGGAGTCGCGATGAAGTCGAGCGATGTCGAGCGCCTGAAGACCGTCGGCGATGTGATCGCCCTGATCGTGGAGCGCTCGCAGCCATGAAGCAGGTCGTCGTCACCGGGGTCGGCGCCATCACGCCGCTGGGCGTGGGCGCGTCGACCCTGCACGACCGCTGGGCGGCCGGCGAGGTCGCGATCCAGGGCGGGGAGGCACCGTGCGCGGCCTTCGATCCCCTGGACTTCCTGTCGCGAAAGGACGCGCGGCGCGCCGATCGCTTCACCCAGTTCGCGCTCGCGGGATCCCAGGAGGCGCTCGCCCAGGCCGGATGGGACGAAGAGGCGCCGTACGACCCCGAGCGGATCGGCTGCATCATGGGCACGGGGATCGGCGGC
>VAYD01000269.1:0-515 GCA_005883905.1 Actinomycetota bacterium | reverse complement strand
GGCGCAGGTCGCCCCGCTGGCGGTGCCGCTGATGATGAGCAATGCGGGCTCAGCGGCGATCGCGATGCGCCACGATCTTCGCGGCCCTGTGTTCGGCGTCGTGTCGGCGTGCGCGGCGGGCGCCAACGCGTTGGGCGCGGCGGTGCGCGCGATCCAGGTCGGCGATGCCGATGCAGTCGTGACCGGCGGCTCGGAGGCGGCGCTCACGCCGCTTGCGCGCGCAGCGTTCGCGGCGCTGGATGCGGTGTCGACGTCGGGAGTCAGCCGCCCGTTCGACGCGCGCCGCGACGGCTTCGTGATGGGCGAAGGTGCCGGCGTGCTCGTGCTCGAGGACGCCGAGCAGGCGCGTCGGCGCGGCGCCGAGGTGCTCGCGACCGTGCGCGGCTTCGGCGCCAGCTGCGACGCACATCACCTGACCGCGCCGCGAGCGGACGGCTCGGGCGCCGCAGCAGCTATCCGCGGCGCGCTGCGCGATGCCGGAGTTGATGCCGGCGAGGTCGATTACGTGAACGCCC
>VAYD01000268.1 GCA_005883905.1 Actinomycetota bacterium | reverse complement strand
CGGCCTGCGCGACGGCTCGCTCGCCGGCGAGCTTGGAGCGCCCGTAGGCGGTCCGCGGCGCCCGCGCGTCGGACTCGACGTACGGGCGCGACGCGTCGCCGGCGAAGACGTAGTCGGTGGAGACGTGGACCAGGAAGGCTCCGGCCGCCGCGCACGCCGCGGCCACGTGGCCCGCCGCGGCGCCGTTGACCAGCGTGGCGAGGTCCTCGGCGGTCTCGGCGCCGTCGACGTCGGTGTAGGCCGCGCAGTTGACGACCGCGTCGGGACCCTCCGCCGAGAGCCGCTCGCGGACCGCCTGCGCGTCGGTCAGGTCGAGGTCGTCGATGTCCGATCCGACCGCCTCGTGGCCGCGCTCGCGCGCCACCGCGACGACGCGATGGCCGAGCATCCCGGCGGCGCCGGTCACGAACACCTTCATCAGAGGATCCCGATCTCGCTGTTGTCGCCGACCATGAAGCGGTAGGCGCGCGGCTGGCGGCCCTCGTCGCGCTCGACCACGACGTTGCGCCCGAGCAGCGACGATTCCATGCGCCCGCTGAGATTGCGCACCTTCGCCCCGGCCAGCAGGATCGAGTGCTCGACCTCGGCGCCCTCGACCAGGCAGTCCTCGGCGATCGCGGTATACGGCCCGACGTAGGCGTCGACCAGCCGGGTCCCCGCGCCGATGATCGCCGGGCCGCGCACCGCCGAGCGCTCCAACCGCGCGCCGGGCTCGATGATCACCCGCCCGTCCACACTGGAGTCGATGCAATCACCGCCGTTGGAGGGGTGGATGGTCTCCAGGATCAGCCGGTTGGCCTCCAGCATGTCGTCCAGGCGCCCGGTGTCCTTCCACCAGCCCTCCACGATGTGCGGCTCGACCCGTGCGCCGGTATCGACGAGGTGCTGGATGGCGTCGGTGATCGCCAGCTCCCCGCGCCCGCTGGGCTTGATCGCCCGCGCCGCGTCGTGGATGCCCGCCGTGAACATGTAGACGCCGACCAGCGCGAGGTTGGTGCGCGGCTGCGGCGGCTTCTCCGCCAGGCGCACGACGCGGTCGCCGTCGAGCTCGGCCACGCCGTAGTGCTCGGGATCCGGCACCGGGGTCAGCAGGATCAGCGCGTCGGGCCGACTGGTGTCGAACGCCTTGACGAGGTCCTCGATGCCGCCCTGCAGCAGGTTGTCGCCGAGGTACATGACGAACGGGTCGCTACCGAGGAACGGCTCCGCGGTGAGGACGGCGTGCGCGAGGCCGGCGGGCTCGTCCTGGACGATGTACGTGATCTCCACGCCGAACCGCGAGCCGTCACCCGCCGCCGCGCGGATCTCGTCGCCGGTCTCGGGCGCGATGATGATCCCGACCTCTGTGATGCCGGCGTTCGCCATCGCCTCGATGCCGTAGAAGAGCACCGGGCGGTTGGCGACCGGGACGAGCTGCTTGGCGCTCGTGTGCGTGATCGGGCGCAGACGGGTGCCCTTCCCGCCGCTGAGGATCAGGCCCTTAATAGGTCGCGCTCCCAAGCTTGCGGTGGTCCCAGGTCGCGCGCCGGCGCTCATGGAACTCCAGCGCGACGCGCTTGGCGGCCTGGCGCTCGAAGGCCTCGCGCATGTCGGCGGCGGGCTCGGCTCCGCTGTAGCGCCCGGCGAGGTCCATCCCGACTCTGGTGACCGTGTCGAGGTCGCGGTGGATCGTCGCCTCGCACTCGAGCATCACGCCGTGCAGCTCGTGGTAGGCGTCGCGCCCCGCCTCGACCTGCAGCGTGCAGCGCGGGTCGCGCTCGAGGTTGCGGATCTTCTGCGACTTCGCGAAGGTCCAGGACCACAGCGTTCCCTCGCGGACGACGTACCAGAGCGGCATCAGGTGCGGCCAGCCGCGCGGACCGAACGACGCGCACGTGACGACCCGCTCCTCGTCGAGGAACGCGAGCACCTCGTCGTCGGACATCGTGATCTGGTCGCGCCGGCTCACCGGCGGGAGCGTATTGCCCTTTCCGGCTCATCGTCCTCTCATCAGGTCGCGCTCAACTTCGACAGACCATGGAAATCGGAGCCAAGAACACGAAGGTCCGCGAACGCATCATCACTGCCGAGGTGATGAAGCTCGAGCGCCGCCAGGCGAGCGAGCGGGCGGCCGCTCTGCACGAACAGTCGAACCACGGGGGCCACGAAGCCCTCGCCGGGAGCGACGAACCGCACCCGGACCACGACGGACGGGCGGGGCGACCCTGACGCGTTGAGGCCGCGGGGGCGGCCGCAGGCGAAGCTCCTCGTCGCGGGCGCCGTGGCGGTCGCGTGCGTCGTTGTGCTCGCGACCGTGCGCGACGGGATCACGGACGCCGTCGACGGGGCTGTGCTGGTCGTCGCACTCGTGAGGCGCCCCCGCCGCTAGCGTTCGCGCGAGGATGGCCCGTTCGCGGTGGTCGCTGCGCTTCGCCCGCCTGCCGATCCGCGCGCGGCTCACCATCGCGTTCGCCGGCGTGATGCTGGCCGTGCTGGGTGCCGCAGGGGTGTTCCTGTACGTGCAGTTCCGTTCGGATCTCGACGCGCAGGTGGATGCCTCGCTTCGGGTGGAGGTCGACAACCTCAAGGCGCTGGTCGAAGCGGGGCCGCCCGGTGCAGTCGCGTCGAGCGGAGCGCCCTTCGCGCACGTCTACGGCGAGAACGGGCAGCTTGTTGCATCCACTCGCAGGGCAGAGGGCTCGCGCCTCTTGTCGGTGCGCGAGGCCCGTCGCGCCGTTCGGCAGCCGGAGCGAGTCGCGCGGCGCACGCTGCCGTTCGGGGATGTGCGGATCCGCGCGTTCCCGGCAACCGCGCCCGGTGGACGCCGCATCGCGGTCGCCGTGGCGGGAACGCTCGCGCTACGCGACCACGAGCTTGCACGGTTGCGGACGCTGCTGCTGATCGCCGGGCCGCTCGCGCTGCTGCTTGCCAGCATCGCGGGGTACGAGCTTGCTCGCGCGGCCCTGCTGCCTGTCGAGCGGATGCGGGCACAAGCCGAGCGCATCACCGATCGGCGGCTGTCGGAGCGGCTGCCGGTGCCGGACCCGTTGGACGAGATCGGCGCGCTCGGCCGCACGCTGAACGTGATGCTCGCCCGCGTCGAGGCGGTGCTCGAACGTGAACGGCGCCTCGTGAGCGACGCAAGCCACGAGTTGCGGACCCCCCTCACGACGCTGCGGGCGGAGGTGGACCTGGCCCTGCGCGGCGATCGCGATCCGGTGGAGCTGCGGGCAGCGCTTGAATCCGCCGCGGAGGAGGCGCTGCGGATGACGCGGCTCGCCGACGATCTCCTCGTGCTCGCGCGCGCCGACGAGGGCCGTCTCCCGTTGCGGCCCGCGCCGCTGGTCGTGCGGGACATGCTCGAGGCTGCCGCGACCCGCGCGCGCGCCGCCGCGGCGATGCGCGAACGCTCGATCGTGATCGGCGGCGTGGCGCTTGGCATGGCGGTGCATGCTGATCCGGACCGAACCGCCCAGGCGCTCGACAACCTGATCGCGAACGCGCTGAGCTACGGCGAGGGAACGGTCACGCTGAGCTCCCGGGCCGAGGACGGGCTGGTCGAGTTGCACGTCACCGACGAGGGTCGGGGCTTCCCGGACCACCTCCTGCAGCGTGCGTTCGAGCGCTTCGGGCGGGGCGCCGAGGCACGCGCGGGCGAACCTGGCAGTGGGCTTGGGTTGGCGCTCGTGGAAGCCGTGGCCACCGCCCAGGGAGGCCAAGTAGGGGCACGCAACCTGCCCGAGGCCGGCGCGGACGTGTGGATGGCGCTGCCGCGCGTGGGCTGAATCGTTCAGCTCGCGGCCGCGCGGATGCGGTATCCGGCCCCGCGCACGGTCTCGATGCTCTCGGCCCCGAAGGGGCGGTCGATCTTCTCGCGCAGGTAGCGCACGTAGACGTCGATGACGTTCGACCGGCTCTCGTAGCCCATGTCCCAGGCTCCCTCGAGGAGGTCATAACGAGACAGGACCGCGCCCGGGTGGCGCATGAAGACCTCGAGCAGCTGGAGCTCCTTGACCGACAGCGGGATCTCGACATCTCCACGCCTGACGATGCGCGATGCGACGTCGAGGCTCAGGTCGCCGAGGGTGAGCACCGGCCCGCGCCGCACGGGCCCCCGGCGTGCCAGCGCGCGAACCCGCGCGAAGAGCTCGCCGATGTCGAACGGCTTGACCAGGTAGTCGTCGGCACCGGTGTCCAGGCCGGTGATCCGGTCCTCGACCGCGTCGCGTGCCGTCAGCATCAGGATTGGCGCCAGCGAGCCGTCCTGGCGCAGCCGCCGGCAGGTCTCGAACCCGTCGATGCCGGGCAGGTTGACGTCGAGCACCAGGACGTCGTACGGCGTCGAGCCTGCCATCCACAGCGCATCCTCGCCTGTGATCGCCACGTCCGCCAGGACCCCCTGCTCCTGCAGGGCCTTGCGGATCAGCGCCGCGAGCTTGACCTCGTCCTCGACGACCAGCACCCTCACTGCGGCGCCAAGGATCCCACAGGCGTCAGTGGGCCGCCTTGGTCTCGTTCCGCACGCGCTGCACGGCTTCGAGGACCGCCTCGCGGGCATCCTCGGGCTCGACGACCGCGGCGTCGCCGGCCTCCTTGAGCACCTCGCGCACGAGGTAGTCCGAGCCCGCGAACGGGAGCTCGACGATGACGGAGCCGTCGGAGAGCTCCTGCGACACCGTGCGCTCCTCGCGCGCCCAGCGGGCGCGGTCGGGGGAGACCCACACGCGCGCGATCCGCGAGGCCTCGACCTCGCCGGTGCGCGTCCAGCCCTCGAGGTCGGCGCTCGGCTTGACCTCCGGGCGCGGCGTGTACTTCTCGGACAGCATCTCGGCCTCGCGGATGCGGTCCAGCCGGAAGTGGCGGACCGCCTCCTTGGCCGGGTCGTACGAGGCGACGTACCAGCCCTCGCGGCTGTTGATCAGGTAGTAGGGCTCGATCGTGCGCGCCGTGTACTCGTCCTCGTTCTGCTTGTAGTAGTCGAGGCGCATCAGCCTGCGGCGCTTGATCGCCTCCGACACGACGCGGGCGATCTCCGAGTCGTCGCCGGCGGCGCGCGCGACCTGCAGGCCCTGCTCCATCGGGTCGGCGCCGAGCGCGTCGACGATCTTGTCCCGCGCAGACGACAGCGATCCCGCGGGCAGGTGGTCGCCGATGAGGTCGATCGCGGCGACGAGCGCCTTGGCCTCGACCGGCAGCAGCCGCGCCGGGCGGGCGAAGTTGTCGGAGTAGGGCTCGGGGTCGACCTCGATCTCGCCGGTGATCTCGTCGACCTCGGCGTACAGGACGTACGAGCCGCCGCCGAAGTTCACGACGTTGAGCACGTTGACGTCCTCGCGCAGCTCCTGGTCGGAGATCTGCAGGCGCTCGCACAGCTCTGCGGACTGCAGGCGCTCGGCGCGGCGCCCCGCGTCGATCAGGATCGAGGCCAGGGTGACGAGCCGGGCGAAGCGCTCCGGGCGGATCGTGGTCTCGCGCCGCGCCGAGCCTCCGCCGTTGGCGGAGGTCTCCGGGCCGCGCTTGCGACGCGCCGGGCCCGCGAGCTCCAGCGGCTCGGCATGGAGCTGCTCGAGCCGTGCGGCGCGCTCGTCCAGCTCGGTCGCGACCGGCTCGGGCGACAGGAGCCGCGCGTGTTCGCCCAGGCGCAGCACCCACGACACGAGCATCCGCGGCGAGGCGTAGTCGGTGACGAAGACGACGTCCTCGCTGCCCTCCTCGCGCCGGATCTCGCCGAAGCGCCCGAAGTGGCGCTCGACCAGCCAGGCGATTCGCTCCGAGACCCAGATCTCCGCCGTGCCCTGCGGGTCGCCGAACTGCCAGTCGGCGCGCGCGGCGTACGGGCGCGGGTCGAAGTCCGCCGGGCGGCGGAAGTCGTGCTCGGCCTTG
>VAYD01000267.1 GCA_005883905.1 Actinomycetota bacterium | reverse complement strand
TGCTCCGGAGCCTGAGGCGCCCGCAGCCGAGGCGGCGCCGGAGCCAGAGGCACCTACCGCGGAGGCGCCCGCGGCCGAGGCTGGTCCCGAGCCGGACGCGCCTGCCGAGCAGGCGCCCGCGGCCGATGCTGCGCCGGAGCCCGAGACGCCCGCTGAGGAGGCCTCTGCGGCCGAGGCTGCTCCGCAGCCCGAGGCGCCCGCCGAGGAGGTTCGGCCCGCCGATCCGCCTGTCGAGGCCGAGACGCCGCCCGCTCCGCCGCCGATCGACACGGAGCAGCCGCGCGTCGGACCCAAGATCGTCGGGATGGCCGAGGAGAAGCCGCCGCCGATCGCGGTCATCAAACGCCTTCAGGATCCGCGCCGGCCGCGCCGCAAGCGGCCCAACGCCGCGGAGAAGCATCGCCGGGCGTTCTTCGCCCGCCTGAACGAGCTGCGCGGCAGCCGGCAGCCGCCCAAGGAGAAGCCACAGGCCGAGGAGACCGCGGCGCCCCAGGAGCCGCAGGCCGAGCCGGAGGCGACCGAGACGCAGCCCACGGAGGCCCAGGCCCTCGAGGCCATCGAGGCTGCGATGCCGGTCGAGGCCGGTTCGGTGCCCGAGGAACCGGCCGAGGCACCTGCCGCGGAGGAGGCCGGCGCCGAGGCGCAGCCTGCCGCGGAGGAGCAGCCCGCCGCCGAGCCGCAGCCCGCCGCCGAGGAGCAGGCCGAGCCGCCGCTTGCCGACGAGACGCCCGCGCGCCGCCAGGCGCGCCTGGCCGCCGCGATCGAGCGCGTCGGTGGCGCCGACATCGTCCGCCAGGCGCTGCAGCCCAAGCGCGACGACGACGGAAACCCGAAGAAGTGGGCCGTCGTCTGCTGTGACGCATCGATGGGCCTCAAGCCCGGCGACCCCACCTTCAACGCCTGGGTTCGTCTCGCCGCGACGCCCGTGCGCGAGATCAAGGGCCTCGTGCGCCCCGACGACGACCGCGGCGAGCGCCGCGGCCGGGGCCGCGGGCCGCGCCGCGAGGGGGGCGAGGGCCGCTCGGGCGGCCGCCGCCGCGAGGGTGGCGACCGCGGTCCGCGCCGCGAGCGCGTGTCGCGCGAGGAGGCGCACAGGACGGCAGCTTCTCGCCGACGATCCGCATCATCGGCCTCGACGACCAGGACGAGGACCGCAAGGAGCGCGAGCGCCGCCGCAAGGACGAGCGCGAGGCAAAGCGCAAGGCAGAGCGCGAGCGCCTCGAGCGCCTCGGGTACTGACGCATTTCGCCGGAAATTGCAGGATCGCTCCGGCACGCCTCTTGACGGCCGAACCGCGGCCTGACAGGTTCCACCCAGACGCGGTTCCGAGGCCGCAAAGAGCGAAGCCACCGGGGTGTGGGGCTCGCCACCAAGCTCGGCGGACGGCTTTCGGGCCGGATGCCGGGGGAGGTTCCCCGAAGTGGCTTCGGTAACCGCGTCTCTTTCGTTCTGGGACACGATCGCCGGCCGGGCGCGTGACATGGTTCGGGCATCGAGCGAAACGTGAGTCGGTAGCGCTGGCGCGACCGCAACCTCACGCGACTTGGGCGGCCAAAGCCGCTCATATAGCGAACTAAGCAGCCCAAGTGACGCCGCCGGCGGCTCACTCTCTCCCCGCGGACGTAACGCTCGTCGACAACCCGACACGCGAGCGGCGACGCGGCCTTGCAATCCCACAAAACGTCGCAAATAGCACAATCTTCGTCCGGCGCCTCTTGCAACTCCCCGTAGCGCATGGCACATTCGCTGCAGACGCGGTTCGGAGCTGCAAAGAGCGAAGCCACGGGATGTAGGGCTCGCCACCGTACGTCGGCTGCCAGGACTTCGGTCCAGGCGCTGACGTTAAGGTTTCCCAAAGCGGCTTCGGCCGCGTCGCCTTCGTTAAACGGTCCGTATCGTCGAGGCGTGATCGAGACCGAGCGCCTCCAGCTGCGATCGTGGCAGCCCGCTGACGAGGCGCCGTTCGCCGCCCTCAACGCCGACGCGGAGGTCACGCGCTTCCTCGGCGGCCCGATGAGCCGCGACCAGAGCGACGAGCTGCTGGCGCGGATCCGCTCCCACTGGCAGCAGCACGGCTTCGGGCTGTACGCCGTCGAAGTCAAGGACAGCGGCGCGTTCATCGGCTTCATCGGGCTCGCGATCCCGAGCTTCCTGCCCGACGTGCTGCCGGCCGTCGAGGTCGGCTGGCGGCTGGCTCGCGGCCACTGGGGCAAGGGCTACGCGACCGAGGGGGCGCGGGCGAGCGTGCGGTGCGGATTCGACGAGCTCGGCCTGCGCCAGATCATCTCGATCATCGATCCGGGCAACGCGGCGTCGATCCGCGTCGCCGAGCGGCTCGAGATGACGCGCGGCCGCGATCGCATCCATCCGCTGAGCCGCGCGCGGCTCTCGATCTACCTCAAAAACGCGGAGGATGCGGGATCGTCGCGCGCCGCCCCTTGACGTCGCGGCCGCCGCTTGAAACGTTGCCCCCAGACGCGGTTCCGAGGCCGCAAAGAGCGAAGCCACAGGGTGTGAGGCTCGCCACCAAGCTCGGCGACAGACCTTCGGGTCAGGCGCTGAAGGAGGTTCCCTGAAGCGGCTTCGGTGACCGCGTCTTCTACGTTGTCAGGGGCTTCTCGAACCAGTGATGGGCGAACGGCTCGTCGTTGAACGCCGGGACCTCGCGGTAGCCGGCCGAGCGGTACAGCCCGATCGCCTCGACGAGCACCCGGTTCGTCTCGAGCCGTGCGACGGTCGCGCCGCTGTCGCGCACGCGCTGCTCGAGCTCGCCGAGCAGGCGGCGACCGAGCCCGAGCCCGCGCGCGGAAGGGGAGACCCACATCCGCTTGATGTCCGACGGCCCGCCCGCGAGGTGCTTGATGCCGCCGCAACCGACGGGCTCGCCGTACAGGTAGGCGACGAGGAAGCAGCCAGCCGGCGGCGTCAGCTCGTGCGGCTCGGCGGTGACGCCGGCGGAGGGGTCGAACCCGGGCTCCCATCGCTCGTTGAGCTCCTCGACGTACGCGCGTAGGCACTGGCGCGCGTCGGGCCCGGCCGGGTCGACCTCGCGGATGTCGATTGCCGCGGCGGTGAGCAGGCGCCGGACCGTGCGCATCGACTCGACGAGGCGCTCGCGATCGCCTTTGTCGAGCGGCTCGAGCATCGACGCCGCGAACTCGTCGCTGCGCCGGTCGATCTCCGCCCATTCCCTCAGCCCGGCGCGGGTCAGCCGGGCGACGCGGATCCGGCGGTCGGACGGGCTCGGGTCGACTCGGGCCATGCCGTCGTCCTCGAGTGCGCGCAGCAGGCGGCTGGCGTGGCCGGAGTCCAGGCCGAGGCGGTTGCGCAGCGTCCGGACCTCGCACCCGTCGGCGCCGATCTCCCAGAGCAGCCGCGCCTCGGCCATCGGCCGATGGCGAGCCAGGAAGTTGTCGCTGAGCGCGCCGACACGCTGGGAGACGGTTCTGTTGAAATGCCGGACATGTTCGATGCTGGCATCACGCATTGTCTGATCTTAGTCAGAGGTCGGTGATGGAGGGAAGGCTCGACAGCCGGTTCAGCGATCCCGCCGCCATCGCGACGCCCTGGGAGGAGGCCGAGCGGGCGCTGAGCGCGGCCGAGCTCTACTGGATCACCACCGTGCGCGCGGACGGCCGGCCGCACGTCACGCCGTTGATCGGGGCATGGTTCGACGGCGCGATGCACTTCACGACCGGCCTGCAGGAGCAGAAGGCGCGCAACCTCGAGCACAACCCGAATGTCGCGCTCACGACGGGGACGAACGCGTGGGCGAAGGGGCTCGACGTGGTCGTCGAGGGCGCCGCGGTGCGGGTGACGGAGAACGAGGCGCTCCGGCGGCTCGCCGCTGCGATCGAGGACAAGTACGGCGCCGTCTGGCACTTCGACGTCGGCGACGGGGTGTTCCTGCACGCCGGGGGAACGGGCGAGGCGGCCGTCTTTCGCATCGAGGCATCGAAGGTCATGGCGTTCGCCAAGGACCCGCACGGCCAGACCACCTACCGCCCGCGCACTACAATGTGACGCACAACCAAACACCCGGGGACGACAGGCTTCGACGTGGTCGGTTCCGTGGGTGTGGTTGCGAGCCGAGGTCCCGGAGGCCTCGTAAAACCCCGGGAAAACCATACGTGCGGACTCTCACGAGTACGCCCTCGCCGCTTAGTCAATAGCTAAGCCGTGAGGTCCGGGCCCCCAACGCCTGCTAGGGGCCCACCCGGATCATCAAGCAGGCTCACCCGGTGAGGTCCGTCCTCGCCGATCCGGGGACAGTTCAGAGGACTGGGTCCTGGCAACCCCGCCGGCGAGGCGACCCGGGACCGAGATCAGAGCGCCGGCTACGCTCGTAGAAGCCACATCAACGCGATCGCGGACGCGGGTTCAATTCCCGCCGTCTCCACTTTGGATCGAACCCGCGGCTACGCGTGGGTTCGGCAGTGACGCTATCCGCGGTCGAAGCGCCCGCGCGACGTCAGCGGTGTCTGACGCACCACCTCGGGGAGGTACTCGTCCAGGAACACTCGGGCGACGAGCTCTTGCCGTGAGGCGACGCCGAGCTTGTCGTACAGGCTCTTGACGTGGTCCTCGACGGTGTGCGGGGAGAGGACAAGCGCCTCGGCCATCTCGGCTCGGGACAGGCCACGGGCCAGCAGGGTTGTCGCGCGCTCGAGGACGACCGCGACTCGGCCGTCGCCCGGAGGTCCGGGAAGAGAGGCGTGCAGCGTCACCCAACTGTCGCTGCCGGGCACGGTGACGACGTTGCCGCCGCCCTGACCGCCGTCCGGCGCCGAGCGGACGAACGACGCGAGCGCGAGCACCGGCACGGCGATCGTCTCGTCGGTGTAGCCCGACTCCTCGGGACGCAGCGAGGCGAGCAGCTCGCGTGCTGGAGGGGTGATCAGCTCGACCTCGTCGTGCGGGCCGAGCACGACCATCCCAGGCGCTTCGACGCCCGTGATCCGACGCGCCGCATCGAATCGCAGCGACGCGCGGATGGCGCGGCCGATCGCCCCGGTGAGGGCGGCGAGCGCGTCGGCGTCGCGCTGCTGGAATGCGCCACTGCTGGCGCGGCGGGCAATGTGCACGGCGCCCCAGACGCGCCCGCGGATGAC
>VAYD01000556.1:1875-2099 GCA_005883905.1 Actinomycetota bacterium | reverse complement strand
CCGGACCGAGTCCGCGTGCTCGCCACGGCGGACCTCGGCGAGCGCCCTCTCGAGCCACGCCTCGGCGCTGCGTTTCGTGAAATGACCGACCGCCGGCCTCCCGCGCGCCGTCCATGCCGGCCCAATGCGCCGCTGAACCTGCCGGCCGTCCGGCAGACGGTACTTCGCGTACCACTGAGGTCCCCGAGCGCGGTCGACCCGGAAGACGTGTCCGGAGACCGGCT
>VAYD01000556.1:0-1863 GCA_005883905.1 Actinomycetota bacterium | reverse complement strand
CACGATGCGTACATGCTACTGCAAAGTTCGGGACATATCTGGGACACGCGCGCGCTGAAGCCCGCGAAGCAGCCTGACCAAGCTCGAGCAAAACCGACCGATTTGCAGGGACGGAGCGGCGAAGGAGTCGAACCTTCCAAGCGCCGGGCTACAGCGCCCTGCCGGTTTTGAAGACCGGATGGGCCACCAGGCCCCTGCCGCTCCGCTGCTCAGGCTATCCGCAGATTCACGCCAAAAGGAACGGGACGCGCGTCGCGCAGACGTAGGCGAGGAACAGGACCGTCGCGATCCTCAGGCGGCGGCTGGTCCCGAGCGCGGCGAGCGGCGTGACCCACGTCACGTACCAGGGCAGCAGCCACGCGGTGCCGAGCAGCAGCGCGAGCGTCGCCCAGCCCGCGCACGTGATCCAGTCCGCGCCGCGCCACGCGCGCCAGAGCGTGATCGCGATCGCGATCGCGCTGAGCGCTGCCGCGACGGCACGCCCAGTGTCGCTCAGGCCCGTGCCGGTCAGCCGCAGCGACAGCTCGTTGGGCACGCTGTGGGCGGGACGCTGTGGGCGGCCACGCCCCCGTGGACGCCCGGCACGATCGAGAGGAGTCCGGCCGCGTGTGAGCCGAACGCGGTCAGCGCGACCGCGCCGGCGAGGCAGAGGCCGACGAGCGCGCCGGTGACGACGCCGCGGCGCTGCGTGGGGTGGCTCACGAACGCGAACGGCAGGAGCAGGCCCGGCGTGATCTTCATCGCGGCGGCGAGCATGAAGGTCCCGCTGCCGGCGGCGGCGCGCTGGGCCTCCACGAGCGCGATGCCCGCCACGGTGAGCGCGACCACGAGCGCGTCGTTGTGCCCGCCGCCGACCTCGAACGCCAGGACCACCGGGTTCAACCCGACGAGCGTGGCGGCCAGCCGCGGGTCGTGACCACGTTGCTCGGCTACGCGCCACACGAGCGCCACGGTGGCCAGGCTTGCCGCGAACGCGATCGACTTGAACGCCCACACCGCGCCGGCGATCCCGAGCGGCACGAGCATGTCGGCAAACACCATGAACAGCGGCCCGTACGCCGACTTCTCGTCGTGCCAGCGCAGGTAGGTCCTGATCGGGTCGTTCGGCGCCGAGGCCGTTCCGAAGACGTACGGGTCGAGATGGTGGACCTCCGACAGCCTGGCGAACCCCACGTAGCCGAAGATGTCGGCCGACAGCAGCGGCGGCGCGAGCAGGAACAGCACGTGCGCCGCCACGATCGCCGCGATGACGACGCGCGGCGAGAGGCTGCGCACGCCCGCGAGCACGGCGAGCCACGCGCCGAACAGCGTGACGAGCAGCCAGCCGAACCCGGTCCATGTCGTGCGCTCGCCCAGGCCGGTGAACGGTCCGGCGAGCCAGTGACGGCGCCGCCGCGGCGTCGAGTACGAGCACGACCGAGGCGGTGAGCAGGACCGCGCCGCCCGCGGCTGCGAGCGCCGAGCGCAGGGGCGAAGCGGCGAGCGGAACCCGCATGCCCACATCGTGCCCGCGCAACTATGTTTGATGCGTTAGGCCGTGTTCCAGTGCGCCCTTGACGCTTGCGTCGAGCGCGTTGAGCCGATGCAGCGCCAGCGCCTCGGCGGACGCGAAGCGGCGGCCCGCCGACGGGTCCGCCCCGTGGTGCAGCAGCACGCAGTGCAGCAGCGCGGCCAGCCGGTCGGCGTCGAGCCCGCACGTTCGCGCGTGCTCGTCGATGAGGCGCACGCCGAGCTCGACGTGGCCCAGGAGCCGCCCGGCCTCGGTCAATCCGATCTCCGCCCCATACGTGAACTCGCGCGTCTTGCCGAGGTCGTGCACGAGCGCCGCGCAGACCAGAAGGTCGCTGTTCAGCCGCGGGTGCA
>VAYD01000266.1:514-6711 GCA_005883905.1 Actinomycetota bacterium | reverse complement strand
GTTCCTGGCGATCCGGTTCGCCCCGGAGGAGCGCGCCCACGGGATCCGCCTCGCCGGGCTGATCGTCGGGCTGTTCGGCGTCGTGCTGCTGCTCGGCATCGACGTGGCCGGCAAGACCGACGAGCTCCTCGGCTCGCTGTGCGTGCTCGGTGCGACGCTCGGCTACGCCGCCGGGCCGATGCTCGCCAACAAGACGCTGTCGGACCTGCCGCCGATCGCGCCGGTCACCGGCGCGCTGGCGGTGTCGACGGTGGCGCTGCTGCCGCTGGCCGTGCTCTCGCCGCCCGGCGGGGGCGTGCCGTTCAAGGCATGGGGCTCGGTGGTCGTGCTCGGCACCGCGTGCACGGCGGTCGCGCTGGTCGTCTTCTTCGTGCTGCTCACCGAGGCGGGCCCGTCGCGCGCCAGCGTCATCACGTACATCAACCCGGTCGTCGCGGTGGGGCTCGGCGTCGCGTTCCTCGACGAGTCGCTCGGCGCGGCGTCGGTCGCCGGGCTCGTGCTGATCCTGGCGGGCTCGTACGTGTCAACCCGAGCCGGCGACCGTCAGCCCGCTCTCGTAGGCGAAGATCACCGCCTGCACGCGGTCCCGGGCGCCGAGCTTCGAGAGGACTCGCTTGACGTGGGTCTTGACGGTCGACTCCTCGACGACGAGCGCGGTGGCGATCTCCGCGTTCGATAGGCCGCGCGCCATCAACTCGAGCACGTCGCGCTCGCGCGGCGTGAGCTCCTGCAGCCGAGGATCCTTCGACGCATCGGGCGCCGGCTGCTGCGCCATCCGCTCGATGACGCGACTGGTCACGGAGGGGGAGAGCAGCGAGTCGCCGGCGTGGACCGTGCGGATCGCCGAGATCAGTCCCTCCGGCGACGTGCGCTTCAGCAGGAACCCGGACGCGCCGGCACTCAGCGCGCCGAAGATGTAGTCGTCCTGCTCGAACGTGGTGAGGATCACGACCTTCACGTCCGGGAACTCGGCAAGCACCTCGCGCGTCGCCGCGATGCCGTCCAGGTCCGACATGCGCACGTCCATGAGGATCACGTCCGGTGACAGCAGGCGCGTGCGGTAGGCGGCCTCGCGCCCGTCGGCCGCCTCGCCGACCACGTCGATCTGCGAGTCACTGCTGAGCACACCGCGCAGCCCTGCGCGCATGAGGTCGTCGTCGTCGACGATCAGGACGCGGATCGTCATGCTTCCAGCGGGACGTGGGCGTGAACCCGGAAGCGCCCGTCCTGCGCCCCGGCCTCCAGCTCGCCGCCGAGCAGCGCGACGCGCTCGCGCATGCCGACGAGCCCGTGGCCGTCACCGGTCGCGGCGCCGTGCACCAGCGGGTTGGTGACCATCAGGTCGAGCGCCTCGTCAACGGTGACGACAACGTGAGCGCTGCCGCCGCCGTGGCGGGCTGCGTTCGTCAGCGCCTCCTGGAGCACGCGATAGGCGGCGCGGTCGACGCTTGCCGGAACGCGCTCGAGATCGCCGCTCATGCGGGTTGTCACCTCGAGCCCGGCAGCGCGCTGGCGTTCCACGAGCCGCTCGAGCGCCGCGACGCCGGCCGGCGGCTCGACCTCGGCGGTCGTGGCGTTCTCGCGCAGCGCGCTGACCATGTGGTCGATGTCCGTCACCGTCTCGCGCGCAACGGACTCGATCGTGGCAAGCGCGGCGCGCACCGCCTCGGGATCGTCCTCCACGCGGAGCCGCCCGAGGCCGGCGTGCACGAGGATCACGTTGATCGCATGACCCGCGGAGTCGTGGAGGTCACGCGCGATGCGCGTGCGCTCCTCGGCCGCGGCGAGCTCCTCGGCGCGCTCCGCGCGCTCCTCGAGCTCGGCCATCCGCTGCCGGCGCAGGCGCGTGCGCTCGCCGGCGAGCCAGGTCCCGCCCCACAGCAGGGTGCCGAACAGAAGCTCCGCCCCGGGGAAGTGGCCGTGCCCGGCGCCGGCGGCCGCCGCGTGCGCGAGCAATATCGCGATCACGATCCCCCCGAGCAGGCGCGTACGGGTACGCGATTCGTCGCTCGTCGAGACCATCCAGTAGAGGGCGAGCGTCGCGCCGAGCGGCGGGCCCACCGGCTCAGCGACCCCGCGGAGCGCGACGCTGGCGAGGCCGGTTGTGACGAAGACCCCGAGCGACGCGCTTCGTCTCCAGACGAGCGGCAGGGCGGTCAACGCGACCAAGACGACGTCGAGGGCGTCGATGTGGTCCTCGCCGGCCGCGAGCAGTCCCATCGACGCCGCGAAGGTCGCGACGGCGATGGCGATATCGAGTGCACGTTCGGACATCCGAGCGGCGAGGGTACCCGGCGCTCCGAGCGTCCGAATCACCCCGGCGGGGGACCCTCGATCGCTCTCAGAGGGGACGGTCAGACCCCCGCGCGCGGGTGCTGCGGGTCGCGCCGTCAGGCTGACGCGCGCGCCCCGCGCCGCTCGGCCGCCGCGCGGCGCAGCTGGTCGTGCTCGACCGAGCGCTTGAGCTGCTGCAGCGACCGGCGCAGATGCCCGGTGACCGTGGGCGCCGCGACGCGCTCGGAGATCCAGCCGAACAGGCCCGAGCCGGCGACGCCGTCTCGCGCAGCCGCCAGCGCCCGCGCTGGTCAAGGCCCGTGACGCTCGTCCAGGCCATGTCGCCGGGCTCGTCGAACTCGACGACCTCGACGACGCCGCCGACCTCGGCCGATCCGACGCGCATCAGCATCCGGTAGCGCGCGCCGCAGCCGCGCTGCAGGTCGCCGCTGACCTCCCAGCGCGTGACGCCGCTGAGGAAATGGAGCTGGCGCGTGGGGTCGGTGATCCAGTCCCACACGACCTCGCGCGGGGCGGAGACGTCGATCTGCGCCGCGACCCTCATCCGACCACCGGCAGGCGGCGCTCGGCGGCGAGCGCGTCGAGGGTCTCCTGCATCACGCGGATGACGTGGTCGTAGACCTCGTCGAGGTCGGGCTCCTGGCCGAACTCCTCCCGCAGGTGGATCGGCGGCAGCGCCTCGATCGTGATCTTCGCCGGCAGCGGCCAGTGGCCGAGCATGTCGCCGACGTTGAGCCCCCACGGGATCGCGAGCGAGATCGGCAGGACCTTCAATCGGAAGAGCTTGTCGAGCTGAAGGAGCTTGGCGACGTTCTCGCCGCGGCTGAGGAACAGCGACGTCTCCTGCCCGCCGATCGAGACGACCGGGACGATTGGCACGTCGTGCTCGAGCGCGAGCCGGATGAAGCCCTTGCGGCGGTCGAAGTCGACCTTGTTGCCCTCCCAGATCGGGCGGTGGACCTCGTAGTCGCCGCCGGGGTAGACGAGCAGCGCGGCGCCCGATTCGAGCGCCTTGCGGGCGTTCTCCGGCGACGCGGCGACGGTGCCGTACTTGCGCAGCGCGCCGAGGCCGGGCATCGACAGCACCAGGTTGTGGGCGAGCTGGTGGAAGCGCCGCTCGACGCCGAAGTAGGCGGAGAACGCGAGCGTGAAGACGTGGGTGTCAGGCGTGACGTTGCCGCCCGAGTGGTTCCCGACCAGCAGGACCGGGCCCTCCTCGGGGATGTTCCCGAGGCCGCGGACCTCGCCGCGGAAGTAGAGGCTGGCGGCGAGCCACAGGCGCGGGAGCGACTCGCGGATGTAGTCCGGGTCGCGCTCGTCGAGGTCGGCGACCGGGATGCGGCTCTGGACCGCGCCGGCGACGGCGCGGGCGAGGCGGCCGGGCAGGCCGGCGCCACCTTCGCGCTTCGGACCGGCTTCGTCCTCGCGCATCCTGCCGTTCGTCGAGTGGCCGTTCAGCGACCCTTCGGCCGCCGTGGTCTCGCTCATGCAGCGGATGTTATGCGGCTTCGCGCGCCCGGCGCGCAGTGCCCAGGGCGTCGGCGCCCGCGAAGAAGCGGCGGATCAGCCCGTTCGTCTGGTCCGGGCGCTCGACCTGCGGGACGTGGCCACAGCCTTCGAGGACGATCTGCTCGGCGCGCGGCAGCCACTCGGCGACGTGGCGCTTGAAGCCGGGCGGGATCAGCGGGTCGTGCGAGCCCCACACGAACAGCGCGGGGCGCTCGAGGTCGGCCAGGCGCGGGTAGAACCCGTGCTTGCCGAACGGCTGGTCGAGGTAGACGTTGCGCGCCGCGCTCAGGAAGGCGAAGCGCGCGCTGGGCGAGGTGTAGGTGCGCTGGAACTCGTCGACCACCACGTCGCTGACGTACGGGTCGATCGCATCGGTGTCGTGGAAGAGGCCGGTGAGCGTCGAGGCGATCCGGTCGCGGCCGAAGCTGTGGGGGAGGAAGCCGATCTCGGGGCGGGCGAGGCGGACGATCGGGTGGTAGCCGCGCTTTCGCTTGACGAAGGCCACCGCGGGACACAGCAGCGCGAGCGCGCCGACGCGCTCGGGCTCGCGCAGCGCGAGCTCGAGCGCCACGCGGCCGCCCATCGAGTTGCCCACGAAGTGCGCGCGGTCGATCCCGAGCCTGTCCATGACGCCGGCGACCGTGTCCGCGAACCAGCGCGCGGTGTAGGGGGCGGTGGCGGGCTTCGACGACGAGCCGAACCCCGGCAGGTCGAGCGCGTGGACGCGGTATCCGTCACGGCTGAGCGCCGCGGCGGTGTCGTAGAACGAGGCCTTCGTGGCGCCGAGGCCGTGGAGCAGCAGCACCTCGCGGCCTTCGCCCATCGTGAGCACCGAGATGCGCCGCCCGGGCAGGTGCACGTTGTGGACGCGCAGCAGCGGCGGCCGGCCGTTGGGCAGGCGCCAGAGGCCCTCGAACGCGACGGCGCGGTCGAGGTCGCCGCGGAGGTAGAGCAGGCGCTGCGAGAAGGCCTCGATGCCGCTCAGGTCCCCGCGGCGCAGGCGCAGCCAGGTCGTCGCGTCGCTGCCGATCACGACGTCGGGCTCGCGCCGGGTCGCGCCGCGGCGGACCCTCGCGGTGTGCTCGGTGCAGCGCACCTCCCAGGTG
This sequence comes from Actinomycetota bacterium, assembly GCA_005883905.1. Taxonomy (GTDB): domain Bacteria; phylum Actinomycetota; class Thermoleophilia; order Solirubrobacterales; family Solirubrobacteraceae; genus AC-49. Next base: position 1,801 of record VAYD01000266.1, on the reverse strand, counting down.
CGGCCGATGTCGCCCAGGCGCACGTGGTAGGTCACGTCGAAGCCCGGAGGGGCTCCGAGATAGCGCTCCGGCAACGTCCGGAAGGCATCCTCGACCAGGTCGAGGCGCCTGGCGTGGGGGTGCAACCCAGGCAGGCCGATGACCCTACACACGGTGTCGGGCGCAGAAGTGCGACGTTCCCGCTATCTGCGAGGATCGCTGCACCTTGCCTATCCGTCTACACGACACGAAAACGGGCTTGTTGCAGGACCTTCGTCCGCGCGAGGACAGCCGCGTGGGCATCTACGCGTGCGGCCCGACGGTCTACAACCGCATCCACATCGGCAATGCGCGCCCGTTCGTGGTGTTCTCGCTGCTCAAGCGCTTCCTCGAGCACGAGGGCTACGACGCGACGCTCGTGGCCAACATCACCGACGTCAACGACAAGATCTACGACGCGGCACGGCCGCTCGGTGTCGGATCGGTGCAGCTCGCGGCCGACATGACCGCGGCCTACATCGCCGACACCGACGGGCTCGGCCTTGGGCGACCGGACGCCGAGCCGCTGGCGTCTGACTCGATCGACGGGATCGTTGCCCACATCGAGGCGCTGGTCGACCGCGACGCCGCCTACGCGGCCGGCGGCGACGTCTACTTCCGCGTCCGATCCGACCCCGACTATGGATCGCTCTCGCACCGTTCGGTCGACGACATGGGCCAGGGCGAAGGGGAAGAGGATCCCACCCGCCCGCACCTCAAGGAGGATCCGCTGGATTTCGCGCTCTGGAAGGCCCAGAAGGAGGGCGAGGACGCCGCCTGGGACTCGCCCTGGGGCCGCGGCCGGCCGGGCTGGCACATCGAGTGCTCGGCGATGGCCGAGGATACGCTCGGGGTGGGGCTCGAGATCCACGGCGGCGGCAACGACCTGACGTTCCCCCACCACGAGAACGAGGCGGCGCAGACGCGGATGGCGCGCGACGCCGAGCTCGCTCAGATCTGGATGCACAACGGGATGCTGCAGATGGACGCCGAGAAGATGGCCAAGTCCGTCGGGAACGTCGCGCTGCTGCATCAGGTGCTCGAGACCCACGGGCGCGATGCGGTGATCATGCTGTTCGTCAACGCCCACTACCGCGGGCCGATGGCGTTCGACGACGACGCGATGGCGCAGGCGGCCGCGCGCGTGCGCCGCGTCCGCGAGGCGGGGCGGCGGCTCGTGGACGGTCCGTCGCCGGCGGACATGGCTTCGTACAAGGCGCGCTTCTTCGAGGCGCTGCGCGACGACTTCAACACGCCCACGGCGCTCGC
>VAYD01000266.1:0-420 GCA_005883905.1 Actinomycetota bacterium | reverse complement strand
GAGGCCGTCGAGGCGGGGGAGGAGGCCGAGGCGATGCTGCGCGCCCGCGAGGAGGCGCGCGCCGCGCGCGACTTCGCCGAGGCCGACCGGCTGCGCGAGGAGCTGCGCGCCCGCGGCTGGGAGGTTCGCGACGGGCCGGCCGGGCCCGAGCTCGTGCCTGTCCCGTGATCGTCTACGGGCGCAACCCGGTCGCCGAGCTGGTGCGCGCGGGGCGCCGGCGGGTGCACCAAGTCTGGGCTGTCAAGGACCCGGGGTTCCCGTTCACGCGCGCCGACGCGGAGGAGCTGACGGCGCGCGCCGGCACGGACGCGCACCAGGGCGTCGTCGCCGAGGCCGACCCGTACCACTACGTCCACGCGGCGGAGGTGCTCGACCGCGACGGCCTCGTGCTCGTGCTCGACGAGGTCCAGGACCCGCAGA
>VAYD01000265.1:5133-5445 GCA_005883905.1 Actinomycetota bacterium | reverse complement strand
AGCGCCGCCGGCACCGTGCGCTTCACCGTCCGCAGCTCCCCCGCCGGCGTCGACGTCGACGGCGTCGAGCTGACGTTCCGCGACGGCGAGGTCGTCGAGGCGCGCGCCGCGACGGGCGAGGACTACCTGCGCGCCGCGCTCGCGACCGACGACGGCGCCAAGCGGCTCGGCGAGGTCGGCATCGGCACGAACTTCGGCATCGACCGCCCCACCGGCACGATCCTGTTCGACGAGAAGATCGGCGGCACGGTCCACCTCGCCCTCGGCCGCTCGTACCCCGAGACCGGCGGCAAGAACGCAAGCGCCGTCCAC
>VAYD01000265.1:0-5118 GCA_005883905.1 Actinomycetota bacterium | reverse complement strand
GCGAGCTCGTGCAGGCCAACGGGCGCTTCGTTCGGTGACGTTCGACGTCCGTCCGGTCGACCCGGCGAGCACGCGCGCGTTGCGCCAGCGCGTGCTGCGCCCGCACGAGTCGCTGGAGGAGCTTGCGTCGCACGAGCCGCCCGGGGTGCACGCGGTCGGGGCGTTCGACGGCGGCGAGCTGATCGCCGTCGGGTTCGTCTGCCCGGACGGCGAGCCCGGCGAATGGCGCGTGCGCGGGATGGCGACCGCGCCCGAGTACCGCGGCCGCGGCACGGGCGCCGCGATACTCGAAGCGCTCGTGGACCACGCCCGCGCGCAGGGCGCCACGCGCGTGTGGTGCAACGCTCGCACGCCGGCGCTCAGCCTCTATGCGCGCGCCGGGTTCGAGCCGGAGTCCGAGGAGTTCGACATCCCCGGCATCGGGCCGCATGTCGTGATGGCGCGGCGGGTGTAGGCTCGAAGCATGTTCACCGTGGTTCGGGAGTACCGGATGGCCACCGGTTCCTTGGACGACCTGATGCACAAGGTGGACGTCGGACTTGCCGACGTGTTCGCCGCCCAGGAGGGGTTCCTCGGCTACGAGGTGCTCGACGCCGGCGACAACCGCATCGTGTCGATCACCACGTTCGCCGACCGGTCCAGCGCCCAGAACTCGAGCAGGCTCGCCGCGGACTTCGTGCGCGACGATCTCAGCGAGTTCGGTCTCGTCCGCGTCGGCCACCTCGTCGGCGAGGCCATGGTCAGCCGGGCGGGCAGCCGCCTGCTCGAGCCCATCCACCACTAGCGCGGCCGGCGGCGCACAGGCACCGGCGCCGCGCTCCTTACACTCCGAGGGGTGGAGCGCAAGACGAAGATCGTCGCCACCATCGGACCCGCGTCTCGCGATCGCGAGACGCTCGTCCGCATGGTCGAGGCGGGGATGGATGTCGCGCGGCTGAATTTCAGCCACGGATCGCACGAGCAACACGCCGAGACGGCCGAGTGGGTGCGCGAGGCCGCCGGGCGCGCCGGGCGCCCCGTCGCGCTGCTGCAGGACCTGCCGGGGCCGAAGCTGCGGATCGGCGCGCTCGCGGGCGACGTCGTCGACCTCAAGACCGGCGACCCGGTCACGTTCCATTGCGGCCACGACAACGGCCAGCTCGGCACCGCGCGCAACATGCACATCACCTGGAACGGGCTGGCCTCGGCGGTCGCGCCGGGCGAGGTGCTGTACCTCGCCGACGGCAGCGTGCGGCTGCGCGCGCTCGCGGTGCGCGAGGAAGCGGGCGAGATCGACGCGGAGGTCGAGATCGGCGGCACGGTCGCCTCGCGCCAGGGCCTGAACGTGCCCGGCCCGGGCGTCGACATGCTGCCGGCGGTCCCCGAGGAGGACCTGGCGCACCTGCAGGCCGGGATCAAGATCGGCGTCGACCTGGTCGCGCTGAGCTTCGTGCGCCGGGCCGAGGACGTGACGTTCCTGCGCGAGCACACGCGCACGCCGCTGATCGCGAAGATCGAGAAACCGCAGGCGGTCGAGAACGCCGAGGACATCCTGCGTGTCAGCGACTGCGTGATGATCGCCCGCGGCGACCTGGGCATCGAGCTGCCGATCGAGGAGGTGCCGGTCGTCCAGAAGCGCCTGATCGCGCTCGCCGGCGCGCTCGCGCGCCCCGCGATCACCGCGACGCAGATGCTCGACTCGATGGTCAACGCCTCGCGCCCCACCCGCGCCGAGGTCGCCGACGTCGCGAACGCGATCCTCGACGGCAGCGACGCCGTGATGCTCTCGCAGGAGACCGCGGTCGGCTCGTACCCGATCGAGACGATCGAGATGATGGCGGCGATCGCGCGCCAGACCGAGAAGATCGCGCCCTACGAGCGCTGGAACGAGACCCGCGTGCGCCGCGACGCGCGCGACCCGTCCTACACCGTCGCCCACGCCGCCGTGGAGGCCGCGCGCGACCTGCATCTGGACGCGCTCGTCATCCCGACGCTCAGCGGCCGCAGCGCGCGGCTCGTGAGCGCGCACCGGCCGACGGTCCCGATCTACGCGCTGTCCCCCGGCCGAGAGACCGTGCGCCGCTGCTCGCTGATGTGGGGCGTGCGCTCGGCGCACATGCGCCGCCACGAGGTGACCGAGGACCTGATCGCCGACGCCGCGCGGCGCGTGCTCGAGCTCGGCTGGTGCAAGCACGGCCAGCGCGTCGGGATCACGGCGGGCCTGCCGAGCGGTCGTCCCGGGTCGACCTCGCTGTTCCAGGTCCAGCAGCTCTGAGCAGCCAGATCCCGACCGCGCCCTCAGCCACCAGCAGGCAGACCGCGACGATCGCCGCGGGCGAGCCGAGGTTGCCGATGCTCCCGCCGAGCGCCGTGTAGGCGAACGCGCGCGGCGCGACGCCGATCAGGGTCGCCAGCGCGAACGTGCCGAGCGCCACCGGCGTCATGCCGGCCGCGTAGTTGACGAGGTTGTACGGCATCCCCGGCGCCACGCGCGCGAGCAGCACGCTCTCGAAGCCGCGCGCTCCCACCCACGCGCGCAGCGCGATCAGCCGCCGGTGGTGGCCGAAGGTCTCGACGACGGCGTCGTGCGCCCACCAGCGGCTGAGCGCGAACGCCAGCGACGCGCCGGTGGTCGCCGCGACGATCGACACGGGCGTGCCGAGCGCGGTGCCGAACAGGAGCCCGCTGGCGGCGCTCAGCAGCGGCCCCGGGAAGAGCACGACCGTGAGCAGGCTCGAAACGACGATGAAGACCAGCGGCCCGGCGGCGCCGAAGCCGTCGATCCAGTCGCGGATGCGATGCGACGAGAACGAGCCCGTCAGGGCGAACACCAGGACGAACGTGCCGAGCGCCGCGGCCAGCGACACGAGCCGCAGCTGGGCGCTCACCGCCGCGCGCCGTAGAACTCGGCCTCCTCGCGGCCGAGCTCGGTCACCGGCTCGTCGCCGTAGACCCACTCGCGCGTGATCCGGTGCCAGTTGGCCCGCGCCCGCAGCTGGCCGAGCACCGCGAGCGTCAGTGTCTCCAGCCGGCGCCCGAAGAGGTGGTCGGGCGGCAGCGTCTCGTGGCGCATCGAGCCCCAGTGACGCGAGCGCGGGTCGCTCATCTGGATGAGCACCTCGGTCGCGACCTCGGGCGTGAGGAGAATCTCCTCGTCGGTCGTGTACCACCAGGTCAGATCATGGAACTGGGCCATGATCTTCTCCTCGGTGTAGAACGACGGGTCGCCGATGAAGCCGCCGTCGTGCAGGAGCTCGATCAGCTCCTCGGTGCGCCCCTCGGTGCCGAGGCCGGGATCCGCTTGAAGAGCCCGAAGTCCAGGAACGCCATCCGCCCGTCGTCGAGCAGCAGCGAGTTGCCGGGATGCGGGTCGCCGCTGAACTGATGATGGCGGTACATGCACCCGAAGTAGAAGCGGAAGATCATCTCGCCGATGCGGTCGCGCTCCTCCTGGGGCAGCTGCTTGATCTCCTCGAACCCGCGGCCGGAGACGTACTCCGACACCACGACGCGCTCGTGCGAGAGCCGCGTGACCACGTCCGGCACGACGATGAACGGATGGCCGCGGAAGATCCGCGCGAGCGTGCGCTGGTTGGCGGCCTGGAGCTCGTAGTCGAGCTCCTCGTCGATGCGCGCGCGGATCTCGTCCCCGAGCGCCTGCGGGTCGAGCCCCGGCGCGATGCGCTTCATCAGGCGCAGAATCATCCCCAGGTTCTGCATGTCGGCCCGGACCGCCGACGCGACGCCCGGGTACTGCACCTTCACGGCGACGTCGCGACCGTCGGGCATGCGCGCCTTGTAGACCTGCCCGATCGACGCCGCCGCGATCGGCACCGGGTCGAACGTCTCGAAGACCTCGTCGAGCGGCTCCTCGTACTCGTCCTCGATGACCTTCTTCATCTGCTGGAACGAGACCTTCGGCGCCGCGTCGCGCAGGGCCGCGAGCTTGTTCTGGAACTCCTCGCGGAACTCCTCGGGCACCAGGCCGACGTCCAGGAACGACATCACCTGGCCGAGCTTCATCGCGGCGCCCTTCATCGTCCCGAGCACCGCGACGATCTGCTCCGCGGTCTGGACCTGACGGCGGTCGAGCGCCGCCTGGCCCTTCTCCTCCGAGCGCGCGATGTTCGCCGCGCGCGTGCCGAACTGGCGCACCGCCTGGCCGGCGGCGAGCCGGCCCATGCGTGTGGTTCGCGCGACGCGCGAGGTCGGGATCTTCTCGTCGTCGGCCACTAGCCGCGTTGCACCTGCGAGCCGGGCACGATGTCGTCCGATCCGTCCGGCCAGCGCACCCAGGCCTTGTGGCCACCGTCGTAGTCGTCTCCCAGGTGGATCAGCGTCGCCTGCTCGCCCATCGCGGTGCACGGCTCGGACCCCTCGGGGTCCAGGCCGCGCCAGATGCGCACGAACGAGTTGCCGTCGAGCTCGTCGGCGACCGTCGTCGGATCGGTGTGTCCCGGGCGGATCACCGTGTCGGACGGCAGCGTCAGCAGCACGTCCATGATCGAGTGCTTGATGTCGGCGAACGTCGTGTGGTTCGGCGCGCGCACGCCCCCGACCGAGTTCTTGAACAGCGTGTCGCCGGTGAAGACCTGGGCGGGTGAGCCTCCTATCAGCAGCGAGATCATGCCCTTGGTGTGACCGGGTGTCGGCAGGGCGGTGACCGTCAGCGCGCCGACCTGCAGCTGCCCGGGGATCAGCTCGCCCGTGGTGCCCTCGACAGCCGGCTCGTCCGGATTCATCAGGACCTCGAGATCGGGCCAGCGCGCGGTCAGCTTGCCGAGCTCGGAGACATGGTCGTAGTGGTGGTGGGTGAGCAGCACGTGCGTGGGCGTGAGGCCGTCGCGCTCGGCCGCTTCGATCAGCGGCTCGACCGGGCCACCGGCGTCGACGAAGAACCCCCCGCCGCCCTCGTCGGAGACCAGGTACGTGTTCGACAGGAACTGGTCGTTCATGGATGTCTCGACGCGCATGGCCCCGCATCTTGGCACGCGCTATACTGAGACACGTATGTCTCACGATTCCGCGGACCGCCAGAACCTCGTCCCCGTCTTCGTCGCACTGGCACTCGGCATGTTCCTTGCCGCGCTGGACCAGACGATCGTCTCCACCGCGCTGCCGACGATCGTCGGCGACCTC
>VAYD01000264.1 GCA_005883905.1 Actinomycetota bacterium | reverse complement strand
GGTCGACGGCCGCCTCCGGGTCGGCGACCTTCTCCAGCCGCGCGAACAGGCGCAGGTTCTCCGCCACCGACAGCTTCGAGTAGACGGCGCCCTGCTGCGGGACCCACCCCACCTCGCGCGGCGGGCGCGAAACGTCGCCCGCGTCGGCCCGCAGCAGCCCGCCGACGATCGACAGCAGCGTGGTCTTGCCCGCTCCGTTGGGCCCGATCACGGCGACCAGCTCACCGTCGCCCGCCTCGAAGCTCACGTCGCGCAGCGCGACGCGATCGCCGAAGCGCTTGGTCACGCCGCGCACGTTCACGACCGCGACGGTACTTCCTCGCGCTCCTCCTCCGTATCGGAAACCCGCCCGCCCGGCAGCGACGGCGCGCGGGACGCGATCGACGCGGCGGGCTCGGTGCTCCCCCACGGCTCGAGGACGAGGTGGCGGCGCAGGTAGACGACCGTCTCGCGGACGACGGCCGCGATCGGCAGCGCCAGCAGCGCTCCCACGAGGCCGGCCACCTCGGCGCCGACGAGCAGCGCGAAGATCACGAGCAGCGGGTTGATCCGCAGCGTGTGGCCGAACACGTTGGGCGCGACGACATGGCCCTCGAGCTGCTGCAGCGCGAGGAACAGCAGCGCGACCCAGAGAGCCGTAAGGGGGTCCTGGAACAGCGCGACCAGCACGGGCGGCAGCGCGCCCAGGAACGGCCCGACGAACGGGATGAGCTCCATCAGCCCGAAGAACGCCCCGAATGCGAACGCGTACGTCTTGCCCTCGGGGAAGATCCCGAGCACCCCGAAGATGTAGAGGCCGAGCGCGGCGCCGGCGCCCATCGCGACGCTGAACAGCAGCTGGCCCCGGACGTAGCCGGCGACCGCGCGCTGCACGCGCGTTGGGTAGTCGTCCTCGGGCGTCCCGTTGCCCGGCGGCATCACGGATCTGACCACCTCGCCGATCCGTTCTCCGTAGAGGAGCATGTAGATCGAGAGGATGAAGACGAGGATCAGCGCGAAGCCCGCGGTGACGATCGTCTTCACCAGGTCGCCGCCGAACGACACGATGTCGCTCGTGCCGCCGACGACCTTGTCCTGCAGCGTCTGCAGCGCGGTCTCGCCCTGCGTCTTGACCTTGAGGTTGATGCCCTGCTTGTCGAGCCACTTCTGCAGGTCGGCGAGGTTCTGGTTCGCGGAGTCGATGATCCCCGGCACGTCGCGCTGGAAGCTCTGGGCCTGGTCGGCGATCGGGTTGGCGGCCAGGTAGCCGGCGAGCCCGAGGAACCCGAAGAAGCCGAAGTACACCGCGGCGACCGCCAGCCCGCGGTAGTGCAACCCGCGCTGGAAGAAGGTCACCAACGGGTTGAGGATCAGCGCGACGATCGCGGCGGCGATGAAGATCAGCAGCACCGGGCCGGCCGCGCGCGCGACGACCCAGAGCGCCAGGACGCTGATCGGCAGCATGACCAGCTGGACCCAGCGCGGGACCACGACCGGCTCCGCGGTCGCCGGCGGCGGCTCGCCCTCGAGCGGGTCGTGATCCTCGAAATCGCTGTCGATGTCAGCGTCGCTCACGGCTCTGCGCGAGAGTATGGCCCGTGGTGAAGATCCTCTTCGTGGGCGATGTCGTCGGCGGGCTCGGCCGCCGCGCGCTCCTCGGCCTCCTGCCGAAGCTGCGCGCCGACCACGAGCCGACGTTCCTCGTGGTCAACGCGGAGAACGCCGCCGGTGGCCTCGGCATCACGCCGAAGATCGCCGACGAGCTGTTCGCCGCGGGCACCGACGTCATCACGCTCGGCAATCACGCGTTCCATCGTCGTGAGATCTACCCGTACCTGGACGCCGACCATCCGATCATCCGCCCGGCGAACTACCTGACGACGCAACCGGGGCGCGGATGGGCGATCGTCGAGCGCGACGGCGTGCGCCTCGCAGTGGTGAACCTCAGCGGCAATGTCTTCCTGCGCGCGGGTCGTGTCGCGTTCCTCGAGATCGACCAGATCCTGGAGGAGCTGCGCGGCAAGGCCGACCACGTGCTCGTCGACATGCATGCCGAGGCGACCAGCGAGAAGGTCGCGATGGGCTGGCACCTCGACGGGCGCGTCACCGCCGTCGTCGGCACGCACACGCACATCCCGACCGCGGACGCGCGCGTACTCCCCGGCGGAACCGCCTACATCACCGACGTCGGGATGACCGGCCCGCGCGGCGGCGTGATCGGCGTGCGCAAGGAGCAGGCGATCGCATCGCTGCGCACGCACATGAGCGTGCGCTTCGAGACCTCCGAGGACGACCCGTGGCTCAACGCTGTAGTGATAACTGCGGCACAGGAGCCGCTTCGGGCGGCGGCGATCGAACAGGTGCTGGTGCCAGCAGCGCCAGCATGACCAGCGGGAAGAACCACACGATGTAGAGATAGAACCAGTGCGTCACGCCGAGCTGCAGCGCGATCAGGATCGCGGCACACAGCGCAGCGAGGCCGGCGGTGTCGCGGCGGCGCGGGACGAACGCGAGCCCGACGGCGAGCAGCGCGGTGAACGCCTGCCAGATGTGCTGCGCCGATGCACCCAGGCCCCCCGGGTACCCCCAGGCCGAGAACGGCGAGCCGCGCGCGGACTGGAAGCCGATCGTGCGATCCCAGACCGAGCTCAGATCCTCGCCGTTGAGCACCAGCGGCGCGCAGACGACGAGTACGGTCGCGAGGAACGCGAGCATGAAGGTGATGAGTCGCCGCGGCCTGTGCATCGCGAGCACCGGCGCGAGCGCGAGCGGCGCGAACTTCGTCATGCCGGCAAGCGCGCTGAACGTGCCGCGCGCGGCGACGTTTGCCGCCACCAGCACCGCGGCGAGCACGAGCCCGGCGACGAGCGCGTCGTTGGAGTCCGTGTTCAGCACGTAGAGCGTGAACGGATAGGCCGCCCATGCGTAGGCGAGCGCGATCCCGAGATCCGGGCCGCGCACTTGGCGCCCGAGCAGGAACAGCAGCGCGCAGCAGAGCACGTCGAAGAAGATCGCCGCGCCGTGCGCGGACGGCAGCTTGTCCCACGTGCCGTGCCACGGCATCGCCTGCTCGAACGGGATGTACGCCGCGTAGTTGACCGGCCCGTAGGTGTCGCCGTGCTGGTTGTCCTTGGGGAACTCGCCGTAGAGCCGGTCGCCCTTGACGAGCTTGTCCGCGCCGATGACGCCCGCGTAGCCGACGTCGATCACGTTCGCGTCGGTGACGTTCAGGCCGATCCGGAAGCCCATGAGGAAGATCACGCCGACCGCCAGCCAGGCGACCGGGACGTTGAGGTGCAGGCCCAGCGAGCGCCTGCCGCCGCGGATGCCCGCCCACAGCATGCGCAGCAGCAGGTACAGCAGCAGCGGATAGACGAGCGGCACGCTCACCCCGATCTGCGCGTCGTTGAAGTACGCCAGCGAGACGGTGAAGGCGAGCAGCACCAGGAGATCGAGGTTGCGGACCGACAGGGGCCGCCGCCATCTGGCGAACGGCACAGTTGATTTTCTTGCCGAACGCACCCGGATAGCCGCGCGCCATCGTCCACGCGACCTTGTAGCCCGTCCACTGCTCGATCACGGCGCCGGTCGGGTCGTCCACGATCACCTGCGCGATCTCCTTGGGCGGCTTGTCGCGCGAGTAGTAGGACACCTGCCAGCGCGTCGGGCCCTTCGTGAAGACGCCCGGATAGGAGCCGGGGTACTTGCGCCGCTCGTTGATGATCTTGGGCAGCGCGTCGGCGATCGCCTGGACCTGGTCGCCGGTCAGCCGGTGGTACGGCGGCGGCCGGTCCATCCGCGACAGGGGCTCGGGCTGCTGCGCCTGGGCGGGCGCGGCGAGCAGGAGGGCCAGGACGACTGCGCGCCTCAGCGCGCGAACGACCACAGCTTGTTCCCCACGAAGTTCAGCGGCGTCACCGCGATGATCGCCAGCGCCTGCGCCGGCAGCTTCGGAACGCCCGCCTCGACGAGCACCGTCAGCACCACCAGGCTGACGAGGAACGCCGCGAACGAGACGACGAAGAACCGCGCCGCCTGGAACCCCGCGTGGCCCTCGCGCGCCCCGAAGGTCCAATGCCGATTCCACCAGAAGTTGTTGAGCACCCCGCCGACCCAGGCGCCGGTCGCGGCGCCGCGATAGTGCAGCCCGAGCTCGAGCAGCACCCCGTAGATCGCGAGGTTCACGACGTAGCCGCTTGCGCCGACCATCCCGAAGCGCACCAGCTGGTACCAGTTGTGGCGCCGGCGCATGCCGTGCCGCACGCGGCGGTGCATTGGCGCGGCGCTCATCCGGGCCAATCTATCCCGAAGGCGGACGTACACAGGGGCGCGACGTCCTGGATGCCCCACGCCTGGCGCGGCGGCGCTGTGATGCCGCTGAACAGCAGCGCGCCGAGCGAATCGCTGTGGTGCAACGAGCCGTGCGAGCCCCCGCCGACGTGGTCGACGCCGCCCCAGTCGGGGAACTCGAAGCCCGGCGCCGCGCTGAGGAAGAGGTCGCCCGACGTCGGGCACGCAAGCGCGGCCCAGCAGCGCCCGAGCGCGTCGGGATGGTCGGGCGTGATCAGGCGGCCGTCCTCGACCCGCGCGTCGAGCACGGTGAGATCGCCCTCCACCGACCACTGCCCGCCGCGGTCGTCGCGCGCCTCGCCGCCCGGCGCGAAGCGAAGCTCGCCGCCATCCGCCCCGCGCAGCACGCCCTCGCCGTCCTGGCGATAGAGCACGTGCTGCACGCCCTCGAGCGCGAGCGACTCGGTCACGAGCCGCGGCAGCAGCGCGTCGCGGCCCTCGGGCACAAGGACGTAGATCTGCGCCGAGCGCGCCGATGGGCACAGCGCGATCTCGGCCTCGTCGAATGCGCCGGCCGATGGGCCGAGGACGTGGAAGTCGCGGAACGCCGCCTCGAACTCGATGCGCCGCTCGATCAATGCGTGCGAGTGGTCGGCGACCACGACCAGCGCGTGCTCGTCGAGGAACGCGTCGACGTCGCCGGACGCCTGCGCGACGCGCTCGATCTGGCGGTCGGCAGCCGCGATCGACGCAACCTGCGAGTCGGGGCCGAAGCGGTGCGAGTGTGTGTCGTTGTCGGGCAGCGACAGCAGCAGGAAGTCGCAGAGGTCGTGTTCGAGCAGGTAGCGGCCGACGCACCCGGCGTGCTGATCGCGCAGGCCGGGCTTGCCGAGCACGGAGCGGCAGCCCGTGTCGCGGCTCGCGAAGATGTCGGCGTAGAAGAGCTCGGCCGGGCCCATGACCGGCCGTTTGAACGCCGTCGCGGCCACGCGTGACAGGGCGGTCGCCTTCGAAGGCCAGTGCTCGTGGCGCCCGCGGTATGTCAGGTAGGTCGTGCCCGCCGTGCGCAGGCCGGCATCGTCGAGGACCTCGAAGATCGTCGGCGCCCCGGCCGCGAGGTGCTGACCGTTCATGGTGTAGATGAGGTCGGTGAGCTGCTGGCCGATCCCGAACCGGCGGGCTGCGCGCATCGACGAGCCGTATTCGACGTAACGGCGCTCGTCGCGCCAGAACCAGTTCATTGCCGGGATGCGGTGCACGTCCTGGCGCGCGCCCGTGGCGATGCTGGTCGCGCAGACCGGCGTGACGGACGGGAACGCCGCCACGCAGTCCTCGACGAACATCCCGCGCTCCATCACCTTCGCCATGACGGGCGCGTGCCCGGTTTCGACGGCGCGGCGCACCATCGCCGGCTTCATGCCATCGACGACCGCAAGGACGAGCTTCACCGCAGCACGCGCAGGCCGGCGTACTTCTCGCCGGACCGCCGGCGGCCTCCCTGCAGCAGCCACGCGAGGAACGCGACGACGACGGCCGACAGCGGCGGCACGAGGACGGCCACGGCGGCGGTGATGAGCGAAGCGCCCTCGGCGTAGAGCGGCAGCGCGCCCGCGGCCTGCTCGTCGAGGCGCGTCCGCACGCGCCCGAACAGGTCGCGCGCGGCGGCGGCCGCGAGGACGGCGAAGAGCACGCCGACGACCCAGCCGATCGCCGCGCTGTGGTGATGGTCGGAGAGCGTGCCCGCGCCGAGCAGGCCGCCCATCACGAGGCTCGCGACCCACAGGACGTAGTGCGGGATCAACTTGGCGGCGAGGATCGTCACGACGAGGGCGACGGTGACGACCAGGAGCCACCACGGCGCCTCGAGGAACGCGTAGGACGTGTGATCGAAGTCGATCGTGGCGTTCGCCGCGGCGAACGCCCCGGCGACCAGCGCGGGCAGGAACGGGCGCAGCCCGCAGGCGGCTCCGAGGCCGATCGCAGTGAGGATGTCGAAGGCCAATGTCAAACCAGTACCGTGACCATGATGCCCGACGGCCCGCCGACAGGTGGTCGCGCCCATCGCGACCTCGAGCGCTACGCCGGCCTCTTCGCCTCTCGTACCCGCGTCATGAAGTCCTCAGCGATGCGGGACCTCATGGCGATCACCGAGCGCCCGGAGGTGATCTCGCTCGCGGGCGGCCTGCCGGACACCAGCACGTTCCCCCCCGAGCGGCTCGCCGCGATCCTGAGCCACGTCGCCGCGCAGAGCAGCGCGCGCGCTCTGCAGTACGCGCCGACCGAGGGCATGAGCGGCGTCGCGGAGTGCATCGCCCAGGTGATGGCGGAGGAGGACACCGCGGTCGACCCCGCCGACGTGCTCGTCACCACGGGCGGACAGCAGGTGATCGACTTGGTCTGCAAGACGCTGATCGACCCAGGCGACGTGATCCTCGCCGAGGCGCCGACGTACCCGGGGGCCGTGCCGGCCTTCAGCGCCTATCAGGCCGACGTCGTGCAGATCGAGATGGACAGCGACGGCAT
>VAYD01000263.1 GCA_005883905.1 Actinomycetota bacterium | reverse complement strand
AAGCCGGGCGAGTCGAACCCGCTCCCGTGTCCGAGCACGCGCCTGATCGTCTGGTACTCCCACGGCGACATCTGCTCGAGCATGTCGAGCTGGGCGGTGATGAACTGGAGGCAAAGGGATGCTCGGCGCAAGAGGCGAAGCGCCGCCGCGTACTCGCCGGCACGTACGTGCGCGGTCGCGCGCGCCACTTCAGACGTGCCGAGCTTGAGCCAGAGCTCCGAGGACTGGTGCACGGTCTGGAAGAGCAGCTCATCGGGATGCGTGCGCTCGTCCGGCGACTTTTGCAGCGCGAGCAGCTCGTCGGTACGCAGGTAGCGCTCGTAGTCCGACGCGCCCGGGCCGGGCAGGATCGGCTCGGAGAAGTCCTCGTGGGTCTCGGTGGCCAAGGCCGACGGGAGCATACTTCCCTGCAATGAGCGACCTCTTCTCAGACGCAGCGGAGCAGCGGCTGCCGGACGTCGCGCCGCTCGCGCTGCGCATGCGCCCGAAGACGCTCGAAGAGTTTGTCGTGGAGAAGCGTCTGCCCTGCGCCTGGCGATCGAGGAGGACCGCGTGCGCTCGGCGATCTTCTACGGGCCGCCCGGCAGCGGCAAGACCACGCTCGCTCGGATCATCGCCCGCATGACGGGCGCAGAGTTCGTCGAGCTGTCGGCAGTCTCGGCCACGGTTGCGCAGGTACGCGAGGTCCTCGCGCGCGCGCGCGAGCGGCTGGGCGCGAACGGGCAGCGGACGATCCTGTTCCTCGACGAGATCCATCGCTTCAACAAGGCGCAGCAGGACGCCCTGCTGCCGGGCGTGGAGGAAGGTGTCGTCACGCTGATCGGAGCGACGACCGAGAACCCGTACTACGAGGTCAACTCCGCGCTCCTGTCGCGGTCGCAGGTGTACGAGCTCGAGCCGCTCTCGGTCGACGAGCTGAAGACGATCGCCGCGCGGGGCGCCGCCGAGATCGGAGCCGAGATCCCGGACGAGCTCCTCGAGCTCATCGCCATCCGAGCGGGCGGAGACGCACGCTCGGTGCACAACATCGTCGAGCTCGCGTGGCAAACCGCGCAGGCGGCCGGCGAGCCGCTGTCGGCGGGTCACGTCGAGGACGCTGCACGGAAGCGTCCGCTCGTCTACGACAAGACCGCCGACGCGCACTACGACTTCATCTCGGCCTTCATCAAGTCGATGCGCGGGTCGGATCCCGACGCGAGCGTCTACTACCTGGCGGCGATGCTGGAGAGCGGCGAGGACGCGCGGTACATCGCGCGGCGCATGATCGTGCTGGCCTCCGAGGACATCGGCAACGCCGACCCGCACGCGCTGCCGCTGGCGATCGCCACCTCCCAGGCGGTCGAGCACGTCGGCATGCCCGAGTGCAGCTTCGCGCTCGCGCAGTGCGCGATGTACCTCGCGCTCGCGCCGAAGTCGAACTCGGCCTTGCGGGCGCTCGGCGCCGCGCGGCGCCACGTGCGCGAGCACGGCGCGCAGCTGCCGCCGGACGCGCTGCGCAGCGCCGCCTATCCGGGCGCGGCCGCGTTGGGCCGCGGCCAGGGCTACGACTACCCGCACGACCGCCCCGAGAAGGTCTCGCCGCAGGAGCTGCTGCCCGATCTCCTCGCCGGCGA
Source organism: Actinomycetota bacterium (assembly GCA_005883905.1). GTDB lineage: Bacteria > Actinomycetota > Thermoleophilia > Solirubrobacterales > Solirubrobacteraceae > AC-49. Next base: position 5,724 of record VAYD01000263.1, on the reverse strand, counting down.
GCGGTTCGTCGAGCTCGACGCCACCGAGCCCGAGCTGCGAGATCGCTTGCAGCGGATCCGTGACGCTCGTCACAGATAGCGCCTTTTCACAAGGGCTGCGGGTTTCGTGTGGGAACCTCGATGTAGGTGTTGCTCACCCGCTCACACCCGCTCCCGGACGGCTCGCGCGTCCGGCTGCGCCTGCCGCAGGCCGGCGATCGCGCCGGGCTCGTCGCGCTGCACGAGCGCCTCGGCGCGCCGCTGGACGACGTCCGCATGAGCCGCATCCTGCGATTCGACCCGCGGGCTTGCCTGTCGGTGTGCGCGACGGCGCTGACGGGGCTCAGCGAGGTGATCGTCGCCTACGGCCACGTCGACCGCGACGGCTCGAGCTCGCTCGTCGTCGCCGACGAGGTGCTCGCGCCAGGCGTGACGGAGCTGGTGGCGGCGGCGCTGGCGGAAGGCGCGGAGGCCCGGCACGTCGCGTAGGCTCGGGCAGGTGGACATCGCCGTCGAGCCCGCCCGACTGGAGTCCGTCAGCCCGGCGACCGGAGCGGTCCTCGGGTCCGTCCTCGTCACGCCGCCCAAGGAGGTCGCCGCGGCCGTCGAGGGCGCCGCGAACGCGCAGCGGCTCTGGCGCTCCCTGCGCGTATCCGACCGCGCGCGCTACATGCAGCGCGCCGCGCAAGCGGTCGTCGACGAGGCCGACGAGCTGACCGACCTGCTGTGCCGCGAGCAGGGGCGCCCGCGCGCCGAGACCGAGATCATGGAGCTGGTCCCGGCGATCGAGACGCTGCAGTGGCTGGCCGGGCACGGCCCGAAGATCCTCAGCGGCGAGCGCCTCGGCTTCGCCCGCGCCCTGCACCCCGTCAAGCGGGGCCGCTGGACGTACGAGCCGCTCGGCGTCGTCGGCGTGCTCGGTCCGGCCGCCGAGCCGTTTGCCACGCCGATCGGTGACGTCGCCGTTGCCCTGATCGCCGGCAACGGCGTCGTGTTCAAGCCGTCGCCGTACGCCTGCCTGGCAGGCGAGCGGATCGCGCGCGTCTTCGCCCGCGCGGGGCTGCCGGAGGGCCTGCTGCGCGTGGTGCACGGGCACGCCGACACCGGGTCCGCGCTCGTCAACGCGCGCGTCGCGCAGGTGCGGTTCACGGGAACGGCCGATGCGGGCCGCGCGGTCGGAGAGGCGTGCGCGCGCGGCGTCAAGCGCGCCGTGCTGGAGATGGGCGGCAAGGACGTCGCGATCGTGTGCGCCGACGCCGACCTCGAGCGCGCCGCGCGGGGGGTCGTGTGGGCGGCCTTCGCGAACGCGGGCCAGTGCGGCGGCAGCGTCGAGCGGGCTATCGCGGTGCGCGAGATCCACGCGGACTTCCTGGCCGCGGTCTGCAACGGAGCGTGCGCACTGTCCGTCGGCGACCCGGCGGATCCCGCGACCGAGGTCGGCCCGATCGTCTCGCGGGCGCGCGCAGACAGGGTGCGCGAGCTCGTCGACGAGGCGGTCGCCGGCGGGGCCACGGTGGAGTGCGGCGGCGCCGGCGAGGGCACGTACGTGGCGCCCGTGGTCCTGACCGGCGTGCGCGACGACATGCGGATCGCGCGCGAGGACGTGCCCGGCCCGGTCCTGATCGTGTCCGAGGCCGCCGACGAGGACGGCGCGATCGCGGAGTCCAACCGCATCTCGCTCGGACTCGGCGCGTCGGTCTGGACGGCGGACCGCTACAAGGCGCAGCGGATCGCGACGGAGCTGCGCGTTGGCATGGTCTGGGTGAACGACCACCTCGTCACGCGCGCGGCGCCCGAGGTGCCGTGGGGCGGCGTGCGCGGGGCCGGGATCGGCCGCGCCCGCGGCGCGATCGCGCTGCGCACGTGCGCCGAGCCGAAGGTCGTCACCTGGGACCCGCCGGTCGGCCGGCCGTGGTGGTGGTTCCCTTACGACGCGGGCCTGGTGAAGGCGGGGCGGACCGTCGCGCGGATGCGCTCGGCGCGCGACGCCGACCGCGAGGCGGGGCTGAAGGAGGGCGCGCTCCCGACCCTGCGCGTTGCCGCGCGCGCGCTCAGGCGCGGTTCTCGATCAGCCTGAACGTCAACCCGTACCCTATGACGCGTATGCCAGCCGCCGCTTACGCCGGGAAGGAATGCGTCTGCCAGTTCCGCCGCGGGATCTGCGACCAGACCTGCGTGCGCGACATGCTCGAGACGCCGTTCTACATCGCGTGCCTCAAGCTGCGCGGCCGCAGGTGCCTCGTGGTCGGCGGCGGGGAGATCGGCCTCGAGAAGGTCGAGGGCCTGCTCGCCTGCGACGGCGACGTGACGCTCGTCGCGCCCGAGGCGGGTCCCGAGCTGACGCAGCTCGCGCTCGAGGGCTCGATCCGCTGGGAGCGACGCGAGTACCGCCCCGAGGACCTCGAGGGCACGTTCATGGCGATCGCGTGCACCGACGACACGGACACGAACATCGGCATCTACGAGGATGCCGAGCGCCGTGCGATGCTGGTCAATGTCGTCGACGTGCCGCCGCTGTGCAACTTCATCCTGCCGGCGATCGTCCGTCTCGACCGCCGGCGCGTCGCCGGCGCTTGCCAAGCGCATGAAGGCCGAGGTGAGCGAGCTGTTCGGCGAGGAGTACGCGCAGCTGGCGATCATGCTCAACGACGTCCGCGGGTGGGCCAAGGGCACGCTGCCGACCTACCAGGACCGCAAGGCGTTCTTCGAGAGCATCGTCAACGGCGACCCGGACCCGATCGAGTTGCTGCGCGCCCGCGACGTGGACGGCGTGCGCGACCTGATCGAGGCAGCGCAGCGCGTTGCCGCCTGACCTGACGCACCTCGACGAGTCGGGCGCGGCGCGGATGGTCGACGTGTCCGCGAAGGAGGTCACCAAGCGGCGCGCCGTGGCGCGCGCGTTCGTGCGGATGGCGCCGGAGACAGCGGCGGCCGTGGCCGCCGGCGACGCGCCGAAGGGCGACGTGCTCGGCGTCGCGCGGATCGCGGGGATCCAGGCGGCCAAGCAGACCGGCACGCTGATCCCGCTGTGCCACCCGCTCGGGCTCGACCACGTCGACGTGCGCGCCGCGGTGGTCGACGGCGGCATTCAGATCGAGGCCGAAGCGACCGTCGAGGGCCGCACCGGCGTCGAGATGGAGGCGATGGTCGCGGCCTCCGTGGCGGCGCTGACCATCTACGACATGGTCAAGGGCATCGAGCGCGGCGTCTCGATCGAGCGCGTCGAGCTCATCGCGAAGTCCGGCGGGCGCTACGGCGACTGGCGTCGCCGAGCGCGCGGAACTCACGCACGTCGTCGGGCACGCGGCGCGCGCCGTCCCCGAGCAGCTCGGGCTGCGTGCGCGAGCGCACGAGCTCGCCGCCGACGGCGTCGACGCGCAGCGCGGTCGCGCCGGGACGTGACGACACGACGCGTGTGACGGCTTCGCCTTCGATGACGAGGCCCACGCCGTCGTCGAGCGCCCATCCGCCCGGCAGCGCGCCGGACCGCACCGCGTCGTAGAAGGCCGGCAGGCGCCGCGGCTCGCCGTCGGCGTGGACGGACAGCGAGCCGGACAGGAACCCGAGTCCCTCGATCAGCTCGGGTGGCCCTCCGCTCATCGTGATCCCGCCCTCGAACCAGCACATCGCGCCGGCGCTCAGCCCCGCGAGCACGATCTCGCGCTCCCACGCCTCGCGCAGGATCGCGTCGAGCCCGTGCGCCCGCCAGATCGCCAGCATGTTGCGCATCGAGCCGCCGCCGACGTAGACGACGTCGGACTCGAGCACGACGTCGCGGATCGCGGTCGTGGTCCCATGGAGGCGAAACAGCGACAGCACCTGCGGGCGGCACGGACGGTCGCCGAACGCGCCGTAGAAGGCGGCGATCTGTGCCGCGGCGTCGCCACCCGCGGTGGGCAGGAACAGGATCCGCGGCGATGCGCCGCCGGCGAGGTCGAGCACCAGCTCGTCCAGCGCGGGGTCGCCCGGCCCCATCGTGAAGCCGCCGCCGCCGAGCGCGAGGACCGTGCCGTTCACGCGGCCGCCAGGGCACGGGCGGCGAGGCAGCGCAGCGGCAGCGCCTGCTCGCCGTCGGCAGAAACGAAGTACGCGCTCGCGCGCTCGCGCGAGCTGACGACCTCAGCGAGCTCGCGGCCGACGAAGTGCAGCGCGGTGCCGTCCTCGACGGCGTAGCCGCCGCGCAGCTCCCCGGCCGCGATCGCGGCGGTGAACGCCTCGCGGCGCGACGGCTCGCCGTCGTAGTGCACGCAGTTGGAAAACGGCAGGATCCCGAGCCCGCGGACGACCTGCGGCGGGCCGTGGAACGCGGTGATCGCCTCGGCGAACCAGCACAGCGACCCGGCCGACAGGCCGCAGAGCACGACGCCGCGGCGCCAGGCGCGCCGCAGCATCGCGTCCACCCCATGAGCGCGCCACGTCCCGAGCAGGCTCAGGACGCTCCCGCCGCCGACGTAGATCAGGTCCTGCGCGAGCAGGTGGCGCTCGATGTCGCCCTCGACCGCGCCCGCCCCCTTGTCGCGCCGGAACAGCGACAGGTGGCTGCAGTCCGCGACCGCCGCGAAGCGCCGGTAGAAGCGCACGACGTAGTGGTCGGCGTCGCCGCTGGCGGTCGGCACGAAGCACACGCGCGGGCGATCGCAGCCGGTGATCTCGAGCGCGAAGTCGTCGACGAGCGGGTTGCCGGCCTCCATCGAGAAGCCGCCCCCGCCCAGTGCGAGGATCTGCGGAATCCGGCCCATCGCGCCACGGTGCCAGACGATTCGCCCGCACGCGAGCGATTCTCTCCTTGTGTCGAAGCGGTCTGGACCGGCGGTCCACTGGCAAGATGAGCGCCCATGCGCACCGCCGTGCTGACGATCTCGACCTCCGTGTCGAGGCGCGAGAGCGAGGACGAATCAGGACCGCTGCTTGCGCAGCTCGCCGAGGAGGCGGGCTGCGACGTCGAGGCAATGGAGGTCGTGCCCGACGATTTCGCCCTGATCGAGGACCGGCTGCACAACTACGTCGACGCCGGCGTGCGCTTCATCTTCACGACCGGGGGCACCGGGCTCACTCCCGACGATGTCACGCCGGAGGCGACCGCCGCGGTCGTCGAGCGGCCGGCGCCCGGGTTCGCCGAGGCGCTGCGCGCGGAGGCGCTGAAGCACACGCCGATGGGCATCCTCACGCGCGGCGTCTCGGGCATCGCCGGCCAGACGCTGATCGTCAACTTCCCCGGCAGCCCGAAGGCCGTCGGCGAGCTGTTCGGCGTGCTCGCCCCCACGCTGCGCCATGTCGCCGACACGCTGGGCCGCGACGGTGGCAGACGCACCGGCCATTGAGCTCGACGGGCTCGTCCGCCGCTACGGCGAGCGGACGGCGCTCGACGGCGTCTCGGTCGCGGTGCCGCTCGGGGCGACGCTCGTCGTGTTCGGGCCCAACGGCGCGGGCAAGTCGACGTTGCTGCGCGTGCTCGCCACGCTGCTGCGCCCGCAGGGCGGCGCCGCACGGGTGCTCGGCTGCGAGCTGCCGCGCGAGGGCTGGAAGGTGCGCGGGCGCGTCGGCCTGCTCGGTCACGAGCCGCTGCTGCACCACGACCTGACCGCGCGCGAGAACCTGCGCTTCCACGCGCGGCTGCACGGCGTCGCGTTCGAGCGCATCGACGCGCTGCTCGAGCAGGTGGGGCTGCCGCTGCGCGCCGACGAGCCGGTCCGCGAGCTCTCGCGCGGGATGGTGCAGCGCGTCGCGGCGTGCCGGGCTGTGCTG
>VAYD01000240.1 GCA_005883905.1 Actinomycetota bacterium | reverse complement strand
GTACTCAGCTCCGCAGGGCCGTCGGCCCAACACGTTACCCGCCGAGCAACGTGATCGCTCGCGGGTCGGTGACAGCGAGTCGATCCGTGAGTGCCCAGCTTGGCCCGGCTATGTGAGGATGCGGGCCGTGTCAGCCATCGCGCGGCCGACGCCCGGACCGGACGAGGGGCAGGCGTTCGTCCGCGACGATCGCGCGCGTGTGCTTTCGCCTGTTTCCGGCGCTCTCGGCACTATGCGCAATGAACGATCCGACCAGTGCTCGTGGTCCCGCGCGCGAGACGGATCGACCCTGGCCGCGACGTGACCCGAGTTGCATCGCAGTCCCCGAACGCCGGGAATCGTGTCCCCGACCGTGTCCCCAACCCTGCAGATCTGACGGCGCGTACCCGACTCAACGCGGCGGAGCCAGCCTCAACGGCGCCGAGAACGAGCGCCAACGCTCCAATCATGATCCGCGTGTCGGGGGTTCGAGTCCCTCAGCCGGCATGACGCGGTCAAGCTGATGCGCTCATGGCCACGCTCGCGGCGCGCACGCGGGCTCGAGGGGGAGTGCGACGTGATGGGGACGCTGGTCGGGATGCGAGATGTCAAAGAGGGACCCCCCGCCCCCGGGAGGGGCGGGGCCGTCGCGTCGTTGCGGGTCCTACTTCCCGCGTGTCGCGGTGCTCAGGGCGAGCGTGAGGCGCTGCGTGCTGCGGGTGGTCGTGGCGGACGTGCCCGTTGAGGCGACGGCGAGAACCTTCAGACGGCCCCTGCCGCGGGCCAGGCGCTGGCTGCCCTTGGCCAGCTTCACCTTCAGCGTCTTCGAGGCGCCGGGGGCGACATCGAAGCGCGCGCTGCCGAGCTGGACGACGACCTTCAGGCCGCCCAGATTGACACCCATGGCGGTGCGGACCGCAAGCGAGCCGATGCAGCGGGCGGAGGAATCCGCCGGGCAGCTCAGCCTGATCGATGCTGTGCCGCTGCTCACCTTCACCGTGCCGCCCCGGATCGCCACCGGGCGTACGGCACCTCCGCCGGCGGGAGGGGGCATGACGGCGGGCGGAGGCGTGACGGCCGGCGGCGGCGTGACATTCGGCGTGCGATCGATGGTCTCGAAGCCATCGAGGAGGTCGAGGTCGGCCGCGTCGGCGATGACCGAGTCGTTGCCGTCGCCGCCGCGGGCGACGTCGGCCGTGTTGTCGCGGACGTCGACCTGGTCATCGCCCTCGTCGCCGGATACGACGTCGAGGCCGCCGCCCGGCGCGATCGTGTCGTTGCCGGACCCGCCGAGGAGCGTCTCCGACGAGGCGCCGCCGGTGAGGGTGTCGTTTCCGGACCCGCCCGCGGCGGTCACCGCGAAGGCGCCGACGTCACCGACGGCGATCGTGTCGTCGCCGCCGAGGCCGTTGGCGTGCAGGGTCTCGCTCGAGCCGATATCCAGCGAGAACGGTACGAGGTTCGTGCGGTCGAACTTGATGCGCCGACCGTTGGGCTGAACCGCGAACGCGTCGCCCGCCGCCGGCGCGCCGTTGACCTCGACGTCGTCACGGCCCACATCGCCTTCGGCAACGTCCGTGCCATCGCCGTTGTTCCAGACCAGCGTGTCGTCGCCAGCGCCACCGTTCATCGTGTCGCTGCCGCGGTCGCCGACGATACGGTCGTCGCCACCGCCACCGTTGAGGACGTCGTTGCCGTCGCCGCCGAGGATCAGGTCCGGCCCGTCAGAGCCGGACACGATGTCGTCGCCTGCGCCGCCTTCGACAGACAACAGCGTGACCGCGCCGACGCCGTCGCTGGCCTCGATGGAGTCGTTGCCGCCAAGCCCGTTGACCTGGAAGCGCTCGGTCGCGGCGTCGAGCCTGAAGTCGTCGAACGCCAGGTTCGGTCGCGTGAGCCTGACGCTGCCCGCGACCGGCTCGAGCTTGAACACATCACCCTCCGTCGGCGAGCCGTTGACCTCCGTCACGTCGTTGCCGGCATCGCCGTTCAACCGGTCTGACCCATCGCCGTCGTTCCACACGAACGTGTCGTTGCCCGGCCCGCCGCCCATCAGATCATCGCCCTGCGCCCCCACCAGGCGATCGTTGCCCTCACCGCCGCTCAGCACATCGCCGCTGTCGGCGCCCGTCAGAACGTCGTCGCCGCCCTGCCCGTTGAGCACCGCGAAGGCGATCTCCGTGTCCTTCGCGCGCATCGATCGACGCAGAGCTAACGGCTGCGTCCGCAGGGATCGCCGTTGCGAGCCCTGCGGCCGCTGTTGCAACCAGCGCGGCCAGAATCATCGGGCGTTTCATTTCGAGTCCTCTCGGGATTGCCATCCCTTCGCAGGACCCCTGGATCTCGCGATTCCTTTCGCGCGCGTCGTCTTGGCGCCACGGCATTACTCACACGAGGGCGACGAGCTGGACTGACGGCCGCCCCGCATTGAGCGCTGCGAGATTGCCACATGGAAACGCGATCGCGTTCGCCGAACCGCCCGATCAGGCGCGCGACAGGGCATGAAGCAGCGTCCGCTCATCGTCGTCCGAGAGGCCCGCCTGGCGGGTGCGGGCGGGATCTCGGGTCAGCTCCCAGGCGAGCGTGTCCTTCAGGGTCTCCTCCAGCGGCCGCGCGGTGAGTCCCGCGCCTCTCACACGGCTGTTGTCGTTGGCGTTGAAGGCGATCCAGTCCGGGTCGGCGAGCCAGAGCGGCAAGGAGCGCTCGCCCATCCACTCCCCTACGCCTTGATCGAGAAGCCACCGCTGGTCGGCGCGGACCACCGGCCCGGTGTGTCCCGCGACGGCGCGCGCGACCTCGAGGTGCTGGGGAAAGAGCACGGTCTCGCCGGCGACGTTGAAGATGCCGGCCACCGCGCGGGCGCCCACCTCGATGATCCACGCCGCGAGGTCCCGCACGTCGATCACCTGTGTCGGCAGATGCGGGGCGTCAGGGACGAGGACGGCGCCATCGGTGCCCGCGGGTCGCGCGAAGCGCAGCGGCCAGTAGCCGGTGCGGTCGAAGATGTCGCCCGGACCGCCGATGAGCCCGACGCGCATGATCGCCGAACGCTCCTTGCCGAAGGCCCGCAGCACGTGGCGCTCGCACGCGACCTTCGCCTGACCGTAGGTCTCCATGCTCTCCATGACGTCGTTCTCCAGCGCCGGAAGCAGAGCGCCGTCCTCGTCCTGGCCGGCGATGCTGTGGTCGGCGTAGACGTTTCCCGACGAGACGAAGACGAAGAATTCGGCGCGAGGAGCCAGCGCGGCCACGGCGCCTTCCGCCTGTCCAGGCTGGCGCGTCAGGTCGACCGCGACGTCCCAGGTCTCGCCCGCAACCGCTTCGTAGGCACCAGCCTGAGATCTGTCAGCGCGCACGAGCGTTACCCCCTCTGGCGGATCGCCGGAGAAGCCACGCGCCAGGCAGGTCACCTCGTGGCCCAACCGCACTCCGGTGCTCGCGATGCACCGCCCCAGCCACGCCGTTCCCCCCAGCACCAGAATCCGCATGACGCGGGACGTTAGAGCCGGCACGCTGCGTGGGCCCCTTCGCCAGAAGGGCAGGTGGTGTGAAT
>VAYD01000239.1 GCA_005883905.1 Actinomycetota bacterium | reverse complement strand
ATGCTCGCTGACCTCGTACGTGTACGAGAGCGTCTGGCCGAGGAAGCGCGCGACGAACGCGAGCCGCGAGCCGACCGCGAGCGGCGGATCCGTCTCCCACGCGACCGACTCGATGTTCGCGTACCAGCGCGTCGCGTTGTCCGGGCTCGCGGCGAACGCAGCGACGTCGCTGCGCGGTCGGGCGATCTCGGTCTCCGTCACGACGTCGACGCTCACGCCGCAGGCTCGAGGAACTCGAACTCGTCGGGATCCAGCTCGCGCGTGCGCTCGAAGTAGTCGCGCATGTAGTGGGGCCAGTTGGCGACGATCCGCCCGTCGGGCGTCCGGTACCAGGAATCGCAGCGCGTCCACGCCGTTCCGTCGAACGAGCGCTGTACCTCGGCGTCGCTCGCGGCCTCCACCTCGGCCCGTACCTCGATCGCGGCCGCGCGGCGCCGCGCCACCTGCTCCAGCGCCTGGCGGATGTACGCCGACTGGGCCTCGTGGTAGGCGATGATCGAGCCGCCGGAGGTGTTCGTGTTGGGCCCGTACATGACGAACATCGACGGGAAGCCCGGCACCGTGATGCCGAGGTGCGCGTGCGCGCCGTCGGCCCAGACGTCGCTGAGCGCGCGCCCGCCGGTGCCGTTGATCGCCATCGGGAACATGAAGTCGTTGGTCTTGAAGCCCGTGCCGTAGATCACGCAGTCGACCTCGCGCTCGACGCCGTCTGACGTGACGACGCCGCGATCGGACAGCGACGTGATCCGCTCTGTGACGACCTCGACGTTCGGCCGCTGCAGCGCGGGCAGGAACGCCGAGCTGAACAGGATCCGCTTGCAGCCGAACGTGTAGTCCGGCCAGACCTTGCGCCGGACCTCCGGGTCGCGCAGCTGCAACCGCATGAACGCCGCCGAGCGCAGGTGCCCGAGCCGGCCCCAGCTGCGCGGGTGGCGGATCATCATCGTCAGCGACTCGCAGTAGAAGAACATGAACTTCCTGCGGAACGCCTGCACGCCCGGGACGTGTTGGAAGATCGCCCTGAGCAGCGGGGGATAGGCGCGGTTCTTGCGCGGCAGGAACCAGTTGCCCGTGCGCTGGAAGACGAACAGCCGGCTCGCCTGCTCGGCGATCTCCGGGACGAACTGCACGGCGCTGGCGCCGGTGCCGATGACCGCCACGCGCTTGCCCCGCCGGTCGTAGTCGTGGTCCCACCGGGCCGAGTGGAAACGGTGGCCCTGGAAGCGGTCGGCGCCCTCGATGGTCGGGTAGGCGGGCTGATGCAGTTGCCCGGTGGCGACGACGATCGCCTCCGACTCCCAGCTGCGGCCGTCCTCGCTCGTGGTCCGCCAGACCTGGCGCGCGTCGTCCCAGTCGCAGGACGCGACGCGCGTGTCGGGCACGACGAGCCGGTCGACGCCGAACTGCGTCGCCACGTCGGTGAGGTAGCCGAGGATCTCCTCCTGCGGCGAGCACAGCCGCGACCAGTTCCTGCGCTGCGCGAAGGAGAACGAGTAGAGGTGGCTCGGGACGTCGCACGCGGCGCCCGGGTAGCTGTTGTCGCGCCAGGTGCCGCCGAGCTGCGGGCCGTGGTCGAGGATCGTGATGTCGCGAAAGCCGTGGCGCTGCAACTCGATCGCCGCGCCGATCCCGCCGAAGCCGGCGCCGACGATCACGACGCGCATGCCGAGAGCTCCTCCAGAGCGTTCGAGAGCGCGTCCATCAGCGGCCACGCGTCGGGCACCTGCTCGCGGTCCGTGACGATCGCGAAGTCCAGGCGGTCCTCGTAGCTGAGCACCGTGATGTTCAGTCCCATCCCGTCGGTCACGGCAGACACCGGGTAGTTGGCCAGCAGCCGCGCGCCGGCGCAGTACAGCGGGGTGGGGGAGCCCGGCACGTTGGAGATGACCACGTTGAACACCGGCGTGGCGACGTTGCGGGCGCTCAGCCGCAGCGTCACGCGCGACGCGCGCGCGTGGATCGCCGGCGGGACGAAGCGCGTGGCGTCCTGCATCAGCGACGCCGGGACCGCTCGGTGGCGCTCCTTCGCCGAGCGCATCGCCTCGTGGGCGTCGCGCAGCCGCTGCAGCGGGTCGGCGACGTCCGTCGGGATCGCCACGGCCATCGTGGAGACGCGGTTGCCGAACGTGCCGCGCTCCTCCGCGGTGCGCACGGAGACCGGGATCATCGCGACCAGCGGCACGTCGGGCAGCTCGCCGCGCTGCTCGAGGAAGGTCCGCAGCGCGGCTGCGCAGACCGTCACGACGACGTCGTTGACGGTCGTGCCTGTCGCGTTCTTGATCTCCTTGACGGTCGTCAGCGAGAGCGTCCCGAACGCAACGCGCCGATGAGCCGACACCGGGCCGTTGAAGACCGTCCGCGGCGGCTTGGAGCGCGGCAGCTCGAGCATGCCGCCGTCGCGCGGCGGGCGGCCGAGACGCCCGAGGCGACGGGTGATCTTCGCGAGCGTGGGGGCGCCGGGGATGTCCTGCACGCCGGGGATCGCGTCGAGGTGCGCGACCGTGCGCGGCAGCGCGTTGAGCATGCGCAGCTGCTGGCGCGGGATCCCCAGGATGCCGCGCTGCAGCATCTCGAGCTGCCCCGGTGGCGCGGGCGGCAAGCCGTTCGGCGGCGCCGGCGGGATCTCGCGCCCCTCGGGCGACGGATCCTGCAGCACGCTGAGGATCTCCGCGCCGGACACGCCGTCGACCGCGGCGTGGTGGATCTTCGTGAAGATGCCCACGCGGCCGTCGCTGAGCCCCTGGATCACGTACAGCTCCCACAACGGATGCGCCCGGTCGAGCTGGCGCGAGTGGAGCCGCGCGACCTGCTCGGCGAGCTGGCGCTCGTCGCCCGGCCGTGGCAGCGCGAGCTCGCGCACGTGGTACTCGATGTCGAACTCCGGGTCCTCGACCCAGTACGGGTGATCGAGCCCGAGCGGCACCTCCGCGAGGCGCCAGCGGAACGGCGGCAGCAGGTGCAGTCGCTCGGTCAGGACGGCGCACATCCGGTCGGCGGTCAGCACGCCGTCGGGCGCGGTGGACGGGTCGTAGATCGAGAGTCCCGACACGTGACCGAGGTTGCGGCCGTTCTCGATCGCCAGGAATTGGGCGTCGAGGCTCGTCAGCTGGCGCATGGGCGGACATTAGCCCGTCACGCGAGTTTGGTTGGCTCGCGACCGGTGCGGTCTTTAGAGTCGGCGCGGATGGCTCTGAAGGTGTTGCTGGCAGACGACCATCGCCTGGTGCTCGAGGCGATCGAGAACGCGCTCTCCAAGGCCGACGACTTCAAGGTCGTCGCCACGACGAACTCGGGGGCGGACGTCGCCGACCTCGTGGCCCGTCACCAGCCCGACATCGTCGTGATGGACATGCGGATGCCCGGCGTCGACGGCCTGCAGGCGCTCGACCGGATCCGCGCGCGCGACAAGTCGATCAAGGTCGTGATGCTCTCGGCCTCGGACAAGCCCGAGGAGATCCAGGGCGCGCTCGCGCGCGGGGCCGACGGCTACATCCTCAAGACCGTCAACCCGGTCGACCTGCCATCCGCGCTGCGCCAGGTCTACGAGGGGACCGTGTTCCACGGCGGCGTCGGCGCCCCGGCGCCGACCCAGTCGCCGGCCGAGGCGGCGGGCCTGACGGAGCGCGAGGTCACGCTCGTGCGCGCGCTCGCGCGCGGGCTGTCCAACAAGCAG
>VAYD01000008.1:13529-14640 GCA_005883905.1 Actinomycetota bacterium | reverse complement strand
CGCGTTCGAGGCCCGCCCCGATGCAGGCCAGCAGCTGCATGCGGGCGGCCTGGGGTGAGAGAGGCCCGGCCGGGATGGCGCCGGTGGCGCGGATATCGCCCTCCGCGCCCTCGAAGCCGTAGGTCGAGGCCAGGAAGGCGCCACGAGACGGCCGCAGGGCGACGACGACGGGGACGCGGGCCGCCGCGATGCGCAGCGCCTCGAGCACCGGCGGGCCGACGTGGCCGCCTCCCAGGGCGACGAGGACGAGCCCGTCCACGCCGTCCGCGGCGGCCGCCTCCAGGAGCGACCCGTCGTCCCCGAGCGCGGTCGCCACGACGGGCACGCGCAGGTCCAGGCGCCGCACGTCCAGAGCCGGGCGCCGCCGGGCGGGGCGAAGCGCGATCGCGACGCGCCCCTCCACCACCCTCCCGAGGGGCCCGCAGGCCGGCGAGGAGAACGCGGCGGGGCCGGCCGATCGTCCTCACCGGCGCGATCCGACCGGGCCACTGCGACGGCGTCGACGAGGTTGCCTGGGCCGTCCGCGCTCGTGTGCGACCCCGGTCGGATCGCGCCGGTGAGGACGATCGGGGCCTCGCCGTCGTAGATGAGATCGCACAGCAGCGCGGTCTCCTCCAGGGTGTCGGTCCCGTGGGCGACGACGACTCCGCGCCCGCTGCGCCCCTCCTCCGCCGCGGCGCGCGCGACCGCCAGCGCATCGGACAGGGTCATCTGGGCGCCCGGGAGCGACACCACGGTGCGCGCCGAGAGGCCCCGAACGCCGGCCAGAGCGGGCACGGCGGCGACGAGCGCCTCGGCGCCGAGAGCGGGCACGGCCCGCTCGCCGCGCATCGCGATCGTGCCGCCGGCCGCGAGGACCACGACGTCTCGTCCGTTGGGTTCCAAGCGGATCCTCCGCTAACCTTCCGCAACTCCGGTTGCCCGCCCGCCGCCCACGGGGACTCTCATGAAGACGAGCAGGATCCAGCCTCCAAAGGCCGACGGACTCTACGACCCTAGGTTCGAGCACGACGCCTGCGGCGTCGCCATGGTCGCGCGGCTGGACAACCAGCCGACGCACGACGTGATCAGGCGCGCGCTCGAGGCCCTCGACAACCTGGAGCACCGCGGT
>VAYD01000008.1:12565-13493 GCA_005883905.1 Actinomycetota bacterium | reverse complement strand
TTCGAGCTGCCAGAGCCGGGGCGCTACGGCGTCGGCGTGTGCTTCCTGCCGCACGACCGGGCCGTACGCGAGAAGCTCGAGGACCTGATCGAGCGCAACGTCCGCGTCGAGGGCCAGCAGGTGCTCGGGTGGCGCGACGTGCCGGTCGACGAGGCGCACGTCGGCACAACGGCGAACGCGTCACGGCCCTACATCAAGCAGCTCTTCATCGAGGCCGGCCCCGGCGGCCCGTGGTGCGAGGACCAGGACGCGTTCGAGCGCAAGCTCTACGTCATCCGGCGGATCGTCGAGCTGGCAGCCGGGGCCAGCTTCTACGCCCCGAGCTTCTCCTCGCGCACCTGCGTCTACAAGGGGATGCTGATCTCCCACCAGCTGCGCGGCTTCTATCCCGACCTGCAGGACGAGCGCTTCGCCAGCGGGATGGCGCTCGTGCACTCGCGCTTCTCCACGAACACGTTCCCGAGCTGGGACCTCGCGCACCCGTTCCGCGTGATCGCCCACAACGGCGAGATCAACACGCTGATGGGGAACATCAACTGGATGCGGGCCCGCGAGAGCCAGCTCGCGAGCGAGCTCTTCGGGATCGACCTGCAGAAGGTGATGCCGATCGTCCGGCCGGGCGGCTCGGACTCGGCGACGTTCGACAACGTGCTCGAGCTGCTCATGCTCGCCGGGCGGTCGCTGCCGCACGCAGTGATGATGATGATCCCGGAGGCCTACCAGGACCGGGACGACCTCTCGAACGAGCTGAAGGGCTTCTACGCGTACCACTCGTGCCTGATGGAGCCGTGGGACGGCCCGGCGGCGATCACGTTCACCGACGGCCGCATCGTCGGCGCCACGCTCGACCGCAACGGGCTGCGTCCCGGCCGCTGGGTTGAGACGAAGGACGGCTACGTCGTGCTCGGCTCCGAGGCGGGCATGCTCG
>VAYD01000008.1:0-12550 GCA_005883905.1 Actinomycetota bacterium | reverse complement strand
CTTCGCCTGGGCCGCCTCGCGCCCGGCAAGCTCTTCCTCGTCGACCTCGAGCAGGGCCGGATCGTGGAGGACGACGAGGTCAAGCGCGCCGTGTCGAGCCAGAAGCCGTACGGCGAATGGTTCGAGCGCAACGTCGTGCAGTTCAGGGACCTTCCACTGGCCCCCGCGAGCGACGAGGAGGTGCTCCCGACGCGGCAGCGCCAGCTGGCCTTCGGCTACACCCAGGAGGACCTGCGCGTGCTGATGACGCCGATGGCGCGAGTGGGCGAGGAGCCGATCGGCTCGATGGGCAACGACGCTTCACTGGCCGTGCTGTCCGACCAGCGGCCGCCGCTGTTCACCTACTTCAAGCAGCTCTTCGCGCAGGTTACGAACCCGCCGATCGACCCTATCCGCGAGTCGATCGTGATGTCGGTCGGCACCGGCGTCGGCGCGGAGGGGAACCTGCTCGCCGAGACGCCCGAGCACGCGCACCAGCTGGTCATGGACCAGCCGATCCTTCGCAACCGCGAGCTCGAGACCCTCCGCAACGTCTCGAGCGACGTCTTCCGCGCCCACACGATCGACATCACCTGGCCCGTGGCGGACGGGCCGCAGGGCCTGCAGGCCCGCCTCGCAACGGTCTGCGACGAGTCCCACGACGCGATCGAGGCCGGCTTCAACATCATCATCCTGTCCGACCGCCGCACGGGGCCCGAGCGCGCTCCGATCCCTTCGCTGCTCGCTGTCGCGGCGGTGCACCACCACCTCGTGCGCGCGGGGACGCGCCTGCGCGCCGGCCTGGTGCTCGAGTCCGGCGAGCCGCGCGAGGTCCATCACTTCGCGAACCCGTACCTGATGCTCGACACCGTCGACGATCTCGTCGCCGAGGGCCGCATCGCCGGTGAGGACGATGCGGCCGCGGCTGAGCTGAAGATCGTCAAGGCGCTCGGCAAGGGCCTGCTGAAGACGATCTCGAAGATGGGGATCTCGACGATCCAGTCCTACTGCGGGGCGCAGATCTTCGAGGCCGTGGGCCTGGACCGCCACATCGTCGACCGGCATTTCACGGGCACGGCCTCGCGCATCGGCGGCATCGGCCTCGACGTGCTCGCCCGCGAAACGCTGGACCGTCACGCGCGCGCGTGGCCGGGGGCGCACGACGACCTCCTCCCGGTCGGCGGCGTCTACGCGTGGCGCCGCGACGGCGAGCACCACATGTGGAATCCGGAGACGATCTCGCTGCTGCAGCACGCGGTGCGGTCGGAGAACGGCAGCTCGCAGCAGAAGTACGACGAGTACGCCGCGATGGTCAACGACGACGCGGCGCGCAGGGCGACGCTCCGCGGGCTGCTGAAATTCCGCACCGATGTGGAGCCCGTGTCGCTCGAGGAGGTCGAGCCCGCCAAGGAGATCGTCAGGCGCTTCGCGACCGGCGCGATGTCGCTCGGGTCGATCTCGACGGAGGCGCACGAGACGCTCGCCGTCGCGATGAACCGCCTCGGCGGCCGGTCGAACACCGGCGAGGGCGGCGAGGACCCGCGGCGTTTCACGCCGGACCCGAACGGCGACAGCCGTCGGTCGGCGATCAAGCAGGTGGCGTCGGGCCGCTTCGGGGTGACGATCCACTACCTCGTCAACTCCGACCAGCTGCAGATCAAGATGGCCCAGGGCGCGAAGCCGGGCGAGGGCGGGCAGCTGCCGGGCCACAAGGTCGACAAGTACATCGGCTGGGTGCGCCACACGACGCCGGGCGTCGGCCTGATCTCGCCGCCGCCGCATCACGACATCTACTCGATCGAGGACCTCAAGCAGCTCATCTACGACCTGCGCTGCTCGAACCCGAACGCGTCGGTGTCGGTGAAGCTGGTCGCCGAGGTCGGCGTCGGCACGGTCGCCGCGGGCGTCGCGAAGGCCAACGCCGACCACGTGCTGATCTCCGGCCACGACGGCGGCACCGGCGCCTCGCCGCTGAGCTCGATCGTCAGCGCCGGCGTGCCGTGGGAGATCGGCCTGGCCGAGACGCAGCAGACGCTGCTGCTCAATGACCTGCGCTCACGCATCACGGTGCAGACCGACGGTCAGATCAAGACCGGCCGCGACGTGGTGATCGCCGCGCTGCTCGGCGCCGACGAGATGGGCTTCTCGACGGCCCCGCTGATCGCGACCGGCTGCATCATGATGCGCGCCTGCCACCTGAACACGTGCCCCGTCGGCATCGCGACGCAGGACCCCGAGCTGCGCAAGCGCTTCAAGGGCTTGCCCGAGCACGTCGTGAACTTCTTCCACTTCGTGGCCGAAGAGGCGCGCGGGATCATGGCGGCGCTCGGCGCGCGCACCATCGACGAGCAGATCGGCCGCACGGACCTGCTCGAGATGGACGACGCGATCGAGCATTGGAAGGCGCGCGGCGTCGACCTGACCGCGCTGCTGGCGGTCCCCTCGGGGGTGCCGGACGACGCCCCGCGCCGGCGCATCCAGCCGCCGCCGCCGGTGCTCGACGACCATCTCGACTGGGACCTGCTCTCCGAGGCGCGCGCGACGATCGATGGGAGCGCAGGTCCGATCCACATCGAGCGCAAGATCCGCAACGTCAACCGCTGCGTCGGCGGCATCCTGTCCTCCGAGATCGCCGCGGCGCGCGGCGCCGATGGGCTCCCTGAGGACTCGATCCGCGTCGAGCTGCGCGGCTCGGCCGGCCAGTCGTTCGGCGGCTGGCTCGCCCCGGGCGTGTCGTTCACGCTGCACGGCGACGCCAACGACTACACGGGCAAGGGCCTCAGCGGCGGCGTCCTGGCCGTCATGCCGCCCGACGGCGTGACGTACAGGGCCGAGGACAACGTGATCATCGGCAACACCGTCCTCTACGGCGCGACGAGCGGCAAGGCGTTCTTCCGCGGCCAGGCGGGCGAGCGCTTCGCCGTGCGCAACTCCGGGGTGCACGCCGTCGTCGAGGGCACGGGCGACCACGGCTGCGAGTACATGACGGGCGGCCGCGTCGTCGTGCTCGGCCGCACCGGGCGCAACTTCGCCGCCGGCATGAGCGGCGGCGTCGCGTACGTCCTCGACGAGGACGGCGGCTTGCGCTCGCGCGTGAACGTCGCGATGCTCGACCAGCTCGAGGAGCTCACCGACGCCGATGCCGTCGAGGCGCTGGCGCTGATCACGGAGCACCGCGATCGCACGGGCTCGCCGGTGGCGCAGCGCGTGATCGACGACTGGGACCGCTACCGCCGGCGCTTCGTGAAGATCTTCCCGACCGACTACAAGCGCGTGCTGGCCGAGCAGGCGGCCGAGGCCGCGTCCGAGGCGGTGCCCGCCTAGTGGACCCCCTCACAACATTCCACCGGAATCGGCCGGGCGTCTCGTCGCCCGTGGCCGACCGACCACCGGCTTCGCCGGCGGTGCCCGTCGCTGGTCGTTTGGCGCGGCCAAACTCCCTCACTGCGTCCTTGCCACGAACGACGATCCGCACGCCGTTCCCGGCGCAATGTCATGAGGAGACCCACTGATGGGCGAGCTCGGCGGCTTCCTCAAGATCGAGCGCCACAACGTCGCCTACCGCGACCCGCACGAGCGCGCCCAGGACCTGCGCGAGTTCCTCGTCCCCAAGACGGTGCCGGAGCTGCAGCAGCAAGGCGCGCGCTGTATGGAGTGCGGCGTGCCGTTCTGCCACAACGGCTGCCCGCTCGGGAACCTGATCCCGGACTGGAACGACCTCGTCTACCGCGACCGCTGGCAGGACGCGATCCGCCAGCTGCACGCGACGAACAACTTCCCCGAGTTCACCGGCCGGCTGTGCCCGGCCCCGTGCGAGGCGTCGTGCGTCCTCGAGATCAACGAGGGCGACGCGGTCACGATCAAGCAGATCGAGAACTCGATCATCGACCGCGCCTGGGCGGAGGGCTGGGTCAAGCCGCAGCCGCCGTCGGTGGAGACCGGGATGAGCGTCGCGGTGGTCGGCGCCGGCCCCGCCGGCATGGCCGCCGCGCAGCAGCTGCGCCGCGCCGGTCACGCGGTCGTCCTGTTCGAGCGCGACGAGGCCGCCGGCGGGCTCGTGCGCTTCGGCGTGCCCGAGTTCAAGATCGAGAAGGCGACGGTCGAGCGCCGCGTACAACAGCTCGTCGCCGAGGGCGTCGAGGTCCGCTACGGCGTGGAGGTCGGGCGCGACGTCACGCCCGACGAGCTGCGCGCGCAGTTCGATGCGGTCGTGCTGTGCACGGGCTCGCGCGCACCGCGCGACCTGCCGGTGCCGGGGCGCGAGCTCGACGGCGTCCACTTCGCGATGGACTACCTCTACGAGCGCCAGCGCGCGGTCGACAATGGCCGCGAAGCCGGCTCGATCCGCGCGGACGGCAAGCACGTGATCGTGATCGGCGGCGGTGACACGGGCGCGGACTGCGTGGCCAACGCCACCCGCGAGGGCGCCGCCTCGGTCGTCCAGCTCGAGCTGCTGCCCGAGCCTCCGCCGCGCCGCCCCGACGACAGGACCCCGTGGCCGCTGTGGCCGGCGAAGTTCCGGCTCAGCTACGCGATGGAGGAGGCGCGCGCGCTCGGCAAGGGCGTGCAGAGCTTCTCGGTCGTCACGACGCACTTCGAGCCGGGCGAGGACGGCAAGGTCGGGGCGCTGCACTACGCGCATGCGCACGACGCGCCGTCGTTCGCGCCGGTCGAGGGGACCGAGGACTCGATGCCCGCGCAGCTCGTGCTGCTCGCGATGGGCTTCCTGCACCCCGAGCAGGCGCTGCTCGACGGGATGGGCGTCGCCAAGGACGCCCGCAACGACATCGCCGCGCCGGTCTACGAGACCTCGCAGCAGGGCGTCTTCGCCGCGGGCGACGCGCGCCGCGGCCAGTCGCTGATCGTGTGGGCGATCAACGAAGGCCGCCAGGCCGCCCGGATGGCCGACCGCTACCTGCGGTCGCTCGCCCCGGCGCCGGTCGAGTCCGGCAACGTGCACGACGCTGACTTCGGGCCGGAGGGCCCGCCGCAGCACGTCTCCGGCGCCCTTGTCGCCGAGGAATAGGCGGCGCGACTTCCGCGTTCCCCGGCTGTTGGGAGGTTTGGGGGACACCACGAGCAGGGAGAGAAGGCGGATGAATCGACGCATGCTGGCGGCCGGACTGACGGCCGCGATCGCCGCGGCAGCTCCCGCGGCAGCCGCTGTGACCAAGCCGACCGTCGGGACTGGTGGTCCGGCGCAAATCACGCAAACCTCGGTCACGCTGACCGGCAAGGTCAACCCGAACGGCGCCCGCACGACCTACTACTTCCAGTGGGGCACCTCGAGGCTCTACGGGTCGACCACCGGGCCGACCGACGCGGGCTCGGGCACGCACACCAAGGTTGCCACTGCCGACCTGACCGGCCTGACCCCGTTCACGGAGTACCACTACCGGATCGTCGCGCAGAACTCTCAGGGCACGAGCTTCGGCGTGGACAGGACCTTCACGACCAAGAAGCAGCCGCTCGGCTTCAGCCTCGCAGCGAACCCGAACCCGGCCACGTGGGGGACCGGTGCGACGCTCGCCGGCCAGCTCACCGGGACCGGCAACGCGGGCCGCACCGTGAAGCTCCAGCAGCGTGCGTTCCCCTTCACCACGGGCTTCACCGACATCGGGAACCCGCTCGTCACCGACGCCAACGGCACCTTCGGGTTCGCCGTGCCGCTGCTGACCGTGACGACGCAGTTCCGCGTCACGACGGTCGGCACGCCGCGCGCGACGAGCCCGATCGTCATCGTGGGCTGCGCGGTCCGCGTCGGGGTGAAGGTGAACCACAGCCGCGTGCACCGCGGCAGCCGCGTCCGCTTCTCCGGGCACGTGACGCCGGCCAACGATGGTGCGCTGTTCGCCGTCCAGCGGCTCAAGAAGGGCCAGTGGGTGACGGTGAAGGGCGGCTCGCTGCGCCACGGCTCGCAGACGTCGTCGCGCTACCGCAGGACGATGCGCATCCGGCACTTCGGCAAGTACCGGATCTTCGTCGGCGTCAACAACCAGAACACGTCCGGCGTCAGCCGCGAGGTGCGCATCCGCCACCGCGGCTGACGGCGAGCTACGGGGTCAGGTCTTTCATTGCCATACGGCAAAGAAAGACCTGACCCTCCTACTTGCGGTGTCCGGTGAACGAGATGACCTGCTGGATCCCGCTCGGGCGGTTCGTGTACCGGATCGTCGTCTGCAGCAGGCCGGGGGCGAACTTGATCCGCTCGGCGTTGGCGTTCATGAACCAGGCGGCGACGTCGCCGTTGCCCTGAGCGGCGGCGATCGCGTCGCCGGCCTGCTGGAACGCCTGCCAGATCGTCGCCTGGCACGCCGCCTTGTCGCCCGAGCCGCAGAACTTCGTGTGGTACGGGGCGTTCAGGGGCTCGCCCACGAGCGCCTTCAGGTCCTTGTCGAGGATCCAGATGCGCCCGTCCTGGAAGCCGGTGCTCGGCGCGTTGAGCCGCCCGACGAGCCTGCTCAGCTCGTCGTTCTGCGGCCCGAGGGCCGGAGCGAGGATCGCGTCGGCGAGCACCGGGTACAGCGCGTCCCAGATCGCCGGACCCGGCCCCGCGTCGGCCTTGCCGTCGAGGTTGACGTCGAGCCGGCTCGAGCCGGCCGAGCGCCACGTATCGAGCGCAGCGAGCATCTGACCCACGCGCGGGCTCGGTGGCGTGCTGCCGGCCAGCACCTTGTCGAGCAGCGGCGTGAGCGCGACCGAGCGGAAGTCCTGCGTCGCCGCCGCGTTCATCGCACTGGTGACGGACGCCAGGCTGTGGCGCCTCTTCTTGGCGAGGTTGGCCAGGAGCATCTGCGAGCGGTAGATCGAGCCGTAGGCCCAGTTGTCGTCCGCAGAGCCCCAGTTGGGCGCCGGCTTGTTGTTCCAGTTGACGAGCAGGCCGTTCTTCGGGTCGGCCTGGAACGCGTGCTTGCTCGCCGGCAGGAAGCCGGTCCACTCGAACTCGCCCGTGCCCTTGGTCGGCAGGCGCGGGTCGACGTGCGGGTTGCGCAGCGGCAGCCGCCCGGCCGAGTAGGTCGCGATGTGCTTGTTGTCCGCGTAGGCGACGTTGAAGGTGAACGGCGACTCCGCGGCCGACTTGAAGAACGACTTGACCGAGCGGACGCGGCCCTCCGTCGCGTCCTTGAACAGCAGGTTCCACTGCGCGTCGCGCATGTAGCTGGAGCGCTGCTGCGAGACCGCCACGCGCGTGCCGCCGACCGTCGCGTAGCCGACCACCGGCCCGTGGATCGTGCGGCGGAAGACGACCTCGCCCTGGCCGGAGATCATGCCGGCGTCGACGGTCTCCATGTCGCGGCACTGGCCTTTGTAGAGGTACTTCGTGTCGCTGCCGTCGCACAGCGTCTCGACGAAGTCGTCGGTCGTGTCCGAACCCGCCGAGGTCAGCGACCAGGCGAAGTCGGGCCCGCGGCCGATGAGGATCGAGCCGGGCTGCGCGGGCGACGAGGCGCCACGCGCCTGATAGCCGGGTCCGTGCAGGTCGAGCTCGTCGGTCAGGCCGGGGTAGTAGTAGCCGATCTGTGGCCCCGCCACGAAGAGCGGGTGGCGGGTGCCCGACCGCTTGCCGGAGACCATCAGGAAGTTCGACGCCCACCGGTGTGGTTCGAACCCGGCGCCGCGCGTGGTCGTGCCTTGCGTCGCCGGCACGGCCTGGAAGCTGTCGGCGTCGATGATCGCGTTGCCCGTGCGGTCGTTGGGGCTCGGGATCGCCTCGTACGGCGCCGAGCGCGTCTGGGTCGCCGGGGCGTCGGCGTCGTTGTTCTCGGCGAGGTCGTCGAAGAGCTGGTTGCCGGCGCTGTCGCCCAGGCGGTTCGTCAGCCCGCTGAGGAACTGCGCCCGGCGCGCCTCGTCACCGCCGCCGCGGCCGAACAGCTGGCCCGCGACCGCGTTGAACGCGTAGATGTCCGCGCGGGTGAACGGCGCCTGCGTCGAGCGCTCGAACTTCAGCCGCGCGTTGATGCCCTTCACGTAGGTGTCGATGTCGTGCAGCAGCGCGCGCCCGGGCTTGCCCCGCTGCTTGAGCAGCGCCGTCGATTGTGACTCGATCATCTGGTCGGCCTGGGCGGTCACCTTGACCTGCTTGAGGCCGACGATCAGGTTGATGGCGCTGATGCCCGGAGCATCCAGGGCGGCGAAGCGCGCGGGGTAGCGCCCCTGCGCGAGCAGCAGCGAGCGGTCCTCTTCGAGGATCCAGCCGGCCGCCCAGACGACATCGTCGTGGGTCTTGCCGTAGACGTGCGGGACGTCGAACTTGTCGCGCACGATGCGTACGCCCTTGCGCGGCACCTTCTCGACGGTCGCCGGGCCGGGCGTCCCGGCCTTGCCGAGCTTCTCGGACTTGAAGTCCTTGTTCAGGGCCGAGTTGTTGACCTTGTCGAACAGCGGCGTGAGGGCGTCGTACATCTTCGCCTGCGCGTCCGACTTGGCCGTCGGGAGGTTGCCGTACTGGCCGGAGGGGATGATGTTGCGGGCGGTGCTGCTGTAGTCCTTCGCCATCGCGGGACCAGCCGCGAGGCATGCGACAACCGCAGCACCCAGTGGGACAGAATGGGCGCGCATCGGCGCAAGACTATGGAACTGACGAGCAAGCGAGCGCAGACCAAGGCCGCGAACCGCACGGCGATCCTCGACGCGGCGCGACGCGTGTTCTCGGAGATCGGCTACGACGCGGCGACCGTGCGCGACATCGTGCGCGAGACCGACCTCGCGGCGGGCACCTTCTACAACTACTTCCCGGACAAAGAGTCGGTGCTGCACGCGCTCCTCGACGAGGCCGCGACCGAGATCCGCTCGCGCGTGCGAGCGGCGCGCAAAAGCTCGACCACGCTGGAGCAGTTCGTCGAGGGCAGCTTCCGCGCCTACTACGGCTACCTCGTCGAAGACCCGCAGACGTTCGAGCTGCTGCGCCGCAACGCCGGCACTGTTCGCTCGCTGTTCGACGAGCCGACGGTCGGCGCCGGGGCGGAGGAGCTGCGCGAGGATCTCGCGGCGGGCATCCGGTCCGGGCTGGTGCCCGATCACGACGTCGAGTACATGGCCGCCGCGATGGTCGGCGCCGGGTTCGAGGTCGCGGTGCGGATGGTCGAGCGCGACCCGCCGGACCTCGACGGGGCCGTGGCGTTTGTGACCGGCATCTTCCTGGCCGGCTTGAGTTCCTAGACTGAGCAGGCGTGCCCACGTTCTGTCGCCACGGCCGGCTCGAGGCCAACTGCCCGATCTGCTCCAAGAAGGAGCAGGTCGCACCCGCGGCGCGTACCGGTGGGCGCCGCCCGGCGACCACCGCCAGGAGCACGGCGGGACGGCGCCCGGCGACGAAGGCCGGCGACCTGCACGTGCGGCACATGGCCCGCGCGCAGGACGACGGCTACGACAACTGGGCCGTTCCCGGCTTGCGCGCCACCGTCGAGGCGCAGCGCCTCGCGGACGAGATCGCGTTCGCGGCAGCGCGGCTGGCGCAGCTCGAGTCCGATCCGCCGGGGCTCTACGCCGCGGCGGCGGCCGCCGGCGGCGAGGAGGGCCTGTGGCTGGCGTTCCTGATCGCGTACCTGGCCCCGGTCGAGGGCGACGAGCCGTTCGCCGGGATCGCGGCCGCGCGGACGGCGTGGGCGACCGGCGAGCTGCCCGACCTCGAAGGCGTGCCGCTCGGCCCGCGCACGGGACATGACCCCGCGCGCGGCCTCGCGACGCTCACGGCGTATCGGGCCCGTGCCCAGCGCGCCGGCTCGCAGGCGGCCGCGCTCGCCGCGGGCGAGGCGTCCCTCAACCCGCAGCGGCGTTTCGATCGTGCCTTCGAGCGCCTGTCGCTGCCGGGCCTGCGCCGCGCGCCGCGCTATGAGTTCCTCGTCGTGGCCGGCCGGCTCGGGCTCCTCGACGTGACGCCCTCGTCGCTGCTGCTGGCCGCGGATCCGACCGATCCGACCGTGGTGGCGGCGAAGCGCATCCTCGGCATCGGCGACGCGATCAACCTCCAGCGCCGCGCGAGCGAGCTGGCCTCCGAGGCGGCCGTGCCGGTCGCCGCGCTCGACCTCGGGTTCCTGAACTGGGCGCGCCCCGAGGACGACCGGATCACCGCCGGATCGGCCTCGCCGGCCGATCCGGCCACGCACGAGCGCCTCGCCTCGGTGCTGGGCATCGCCTGACAAACGTCCAGGGCACAACTAGACCTAAAGAGTGGGCAATGGCCGGCGCCCTCGTCTACGGTTGCGCCGCGATGGATCGACGTAGCTGGGGCACTTGGGTCCGCCAGGACGGCGGACAGACGACAGTCGAGTACGCCGTCGTGGTCGCCACGACCGTGATCATCCTCGCGCTCTTCCTGGCAGCGATGCCTGGCGACTTGTTCGACGAGTTCTGGTCGAACATCACCGCCCTGCTTTAGCGCCGAGCGCCTGCACTCGAATCGACGTCCACTTGGGGGGCGAGCTTCGCCGCCGTTGGCCTACAACGGCGATGAACGTGAACTCCGAGCAAGGGATGCGGACCGACATGGAGGTCGAACCGACCGACGCGCGCGAGCTCGTGCTGCGCGTGATCAGCCAGCACGCCGACTCGCTCCTGCGGACGGCGCGCCGCCACTCGCTGTGCGCCGACGACGCGCAGGACGCCTACCAGCGCACGATGGAGATCTTCGTGCGCCGCGCCGCGACGCTCGACCCCGAGCTGGCGCACAAGTGGGTCCACACCGTCTGCAAGCACGAGGCCATGGCGGTTCGGGCGCAGCGCCAGCAGCTCGTGTCCAGCGACGAGCCCGACCTCGACCGCGAAGAGGCCCGCCACCTCCCGTCGCCCGAGGAGCAGCTGGTCAGCTTCGACCGGCTGCGCCGCTCAGCCGAGGCGCTGCAGCGGCTCAAGCCGCAGGAGCTGCGCGCGCTGTGGCTCAAGGCCGAGGGCTTCTCGTACGCCGAGATCTGCGAGCAGACCGGCTGGACGCACACGAAGGTCAACCGTTGCATCACCGAGGGGCGGCGCGCGTTCCTCACGCGCTACGCGCGGATCGAGGGCGGCGCCGAGTGCGAGCGCTGGCTGCCGCTGCTGTCGGCGATCGTCGACGGCGAGGCGACGCCCGAGCAGCTCCTCGAGATCCGCCCGCACCTGCGCAACTGCACCGCGTGCCGCGCCACGGTGCGCGAGCTGCATGAGACGAGCGCGCCGCTCGCGGCCCTGTTCCCGGTGGCGCTGGCGCCCGCGGCGGTGGGCGAGCACAAGTCGAGCCTGTTCGCGCGCATCTACGACGCGGTCGCCGGCGGCATTCACCACCGCGCCGCTGCGGCTGCGTTCAAGGTCCAGGCGGCGACCGAGGCGGCGCCGACCGGCAAGCTCGCCGCGATCGCGGCATCGGCGGCCGCGATCGGCAGCGGCGCAGTCGTCGCCCATTCGCGTGTGCCGTCACACGCCGCAGGCGCCGCGCAGGCGCGGCCCGTCGCGCAGCACACAGCGCCGCCGCTGCGCACGGCCGTCGCGAGCGCGCCTGGCCGGACAACGACGACGGCCGCGAAGCCGCGCGCCCGCGTCCAGCACCACGCGCGCCGCGAGTTCAAAGCCCCCACGACGCCGCGGACCGAGTTCACGTCGGCCTCAGCGGCATCGGCGCCGCCGCCCGCTCCGGCGTCGAGCGTGGTCTCGTCCGGCAGCGCGGAGCCCTCCGCTTCGAGGCGCGAATTCGCGTCGGAGTTCGGAGACTGAGCACCGAAAAGCCGGAGGATGCGGCATCGCCCCTGCGCATCGCTGCTTTGCCGTCCGGGGGTGCACCTACCTTCAGGCGCGTCCCGCGTTAATCCAGCACCGGGAGCCCGCGATGCCGCTCTGCTTCATCGAACCCCAGGACGCGATCCGCGTCATCGCCGAATCCGTCGGCCGCGAGGCCCGGCGGCAGCTGCTCGGCGAGGTGGTCCGCGCGTGGGTGGACGAGATCCCCGAGCGCGACCTCGACTCGCACTACGCCAAAGCGGTTGCCGACCTTGACGAGCACGACCTCTCGATGCTGGCGGCATGGCACGCGTCGCTCGAGGTCGGCCAGCCGATCGCGAACCGCGACTTCCTGGTCAACGTCTTCCCGTCCCTGGGCGAGAACCGGCGCGAGGCGCTGAAGATCGCCGCCGGGTTCCGCGGCGAGGAGGCGTTCGACAGCGGAGTGCCCGAGGAGCAGGCGATGGAGACCGTCCTGCCGCATCTCTCGCGCGAGCGCTGCACGGAGCTCGCGAACGAGTGCCTCGAGCTCTACCTCTGGGACCGGCTCGGCTCCGACAACTAGTAGCCGTCGGCGCCCGGCTCAAGGATGCGGCGTCCGACGGGCTGCCGCGAGCGGTGCAGGAACGCCGCGGCGGAACAGCGCGATCGGTAGCCGCGCGCGCACCGCGAACGAGCCGTCCGGCTCGACGCCCGCGTGGATGCGCCCGCCGTAGACCCGCGCTCGCTCGTGCATGCCCGCCAGGCCATGGCCGCTGCCTGGCTCGCCGAGGCTCGTGCCGGGCGCGTTTCGGACCTCGAGGTCGATGCCGTCGCGGCGGTACCCGATCCGCACTGCCGCGGTCACGGCGCCGGCGTGCTTGCGCACGTTGGTCAGCGCCTCCTG